>JBJKQV010000057.1:0-25132 GCA_046704985.1 Terriglobia bacterium | reverse complement strand
CGCTCGGCCGCTTCGATGGCTTCAACCAGCACTTCCGGCAGCCGGTCGCGGCGGCCCATGACCGTCAGGCGCACCCCGGCGCGACGGAACTCTTCGCGCTCGCCGTTCACGAAGTCGCGGAACACCTCCATGAGCACCGCCACCTCCGCCGCCGGGCGCTCCCAGTTCCCTCCCGAAAAAGCAAAGAGCGTGAGGGTGCCGATCCCACAGGCCGGCGCGGCCATCACTACCCGGCGCGCCGCGACCGATCCCGCCCAGTGCCCGGCGGTGCGGGCCAAACCGCGCGCTTGCGCCCAGCGCCCGCTGCCGTCCATAATCACCGCGGCGTGCAGGCCGGGAAAAACCGGCACTGATGAAGTACTTTGTATCATAGAGTCGCTCCCCAAAAAATTTTCCCCTAGCGCTCGCGCGTGGCGCGGATGAGCGCCTCCATCTGGTCGAGATAGCGTTCCAAAGCCCGCCGTCCTGCCGGCGCCAGGCGAAACTCCGTCTTGGGCATCCGCCCGTCAAAATATTTGGCGCACGTTATGTAGGATGCTTCTTCGAGCTTCCGCGCATGGACGCTCAGGTTGCCGTCGGTGGTCGAGAGCAGGCGCTTCAGGTCGTTGAAGGTGAGCGATTCGTTGACCGCCAAGGCGCTGACGATGCCCAGGCGGATGCGCTCGTGGATCAGCCGGTCAAACTCCGCCGGTTGGCGGTCGAACATGCGGCGCAGCGCCTCCTGAACGCCCCGCACGTCGGGGCGGGCTTCGGAATCCTGGCCGCGGGTCACGTCTCGCGCTTTAGCCACCGTACCTCCTGGCAATGATTAATCCGAAAATGATCTGCAGTCCGCCGAACCCCGCCCCTAGGAACCAGTCGCCCCAGGCGGCGGGCGAAAAAAGCGCCGCCACGCCCACCAGCATCAGGCCGAAACCCATCACCGGAACCACGCGCACCGAAAACGCTCCCGCCGTCATTACCCCGGCGCCGTAAAGCAGCAGCCACATGCCGGGCAGGGCGGTGTAAAGGCCGGCGCGGTAAAAGGCAAAGGTCAGCAGGCCGCCGGCCACGAGCGGCGGCGCCAGGCTGAGCGCGAATTTCTGCGCGGGGCGCGAAAAAACCGGGGCGTGCGCGGCGCGCACCTTGCGCAGCGTCGCCGACGCGCCGATCAGCGCCGCCACCGCACCCTCGATCAGCCAGACGAGCAGCCAAGCGCCGGGACTTGCCTGCTGCGAGGCGACCACCGCGGCGGCCAGCGCCGTCAGTCCCATCGCCGCGCCGCCCCAGCCGGGCACGGCCGTGAACGACCCCGAGCGCTCCATGGTCTCACGGATGTAACGCAGGTCCTCGATGGCGTAGTTCTGCAAGGGAGGACGGGACGGCGGCTCGCGGCGCAAGCTGGGAGGCAATGACATGCTGGCAAATTACACGGCCCGCAAAGGATTGTCAAGTACTTTGTGCTATAAAGTTTAGTCCCTTGTAGCACCGGGCCCGCTGAGCGGGACCGGCGCTACCGCCGTTCCCTTCTTATGTTGGGGCAGGTGCCGGGCCGTAGGGGTGATCCATCCGTCAGCCGACGGACCGCCCCTACAACAGAGATCTCTAAAGGACGAACCCGGGCTGGAAGTCATCTACCGACCTTCGAGCCCGGTTCGCTAGGGCAGCTAGGGGGCCTCAACGCTCACCGGCGGGCCGGCCATGACGGTCGGCGCGCCCGCCGCGTAGGCGGCCTTGTTGTAAGCGGCTACGTCGGTTTTCAGGAGGTCGTTGAACTTCTTGAGATAGGCCTCGAGTTCCGTGCGCAGCTTGGCGGCGCGCTCGCGCAGCAACGCGTTGGGCGCCTCGCCGTAAAGCGACGCGGTGTTGGAAACCATGCCCGAGAGCTTGTCGTGGAAATCCGCCAGCTCGTGGATGGAATCCTCGATCGCCTGGTGCTGGATCCTCGGATCGTAGGCGCTGTCCTTCAGCTCTTTGAGCTTGCCTTCCAGCGCCTTAGCCTTGGGAAGCAACGATTCGTAGGTCTTCAACTCCTTGTTCCCTTCCACCTGGCGCTGGAAGGTCTGAAGGTCGCGCGCCATGGCGTCGGAGCGATTGAGGACCTGGTTGAGGGCGTTGAGCTCGTTGCGCGCCTGGAGCGCGGCGTGGGCTGCGGCCACGAACCCCGCCGCCGGGAGGTTGAGGTTGGGATCCAGGCGCACCTGGGCGGTCGCGTCCTGGGTCTTGCCGTTGACGGTCACCGCCAGGTGATAGGTGCCCGGCGGAACGTGCGCGCGCCCCTGCCGGTAAGGGTTCTCCATTCTCCCGTGCTTTTCAAAATCGAGTTGGATGGGTCCGTCGTAGCGCATGCTCCAGACGAAGCGGTTGACGCCCGCCTTGGAGGGCCCGTACTCGGTCGAAACCGGGTTGCCGTGCGCGTCGGTCACCACGATCTTGACCGGCGACTGGTGCTGGGCCTTGTCGGCGGGGGTAACCTTGATCTTGGACTTCAGGTAGTAATCCACCACCACGCCTTCCGGAGCGTTGGGCGCGCTGTACTCGCCCAGCGACCCTTCGCCGCGCCGCCAGTGATGGAATAGCGTCCCGCCGCGCGGGCTGAAGAGATGGAAATCGCTCGCCTCGACCGTGGAGCTGATTTCCTCCAGCGGCCGGATATCGTCGAGAACGAAGAGGCCGCGGCCGTGCGTGGCCACCACCAGGTCGTGGGAGCTCTTCACAAACTTCAGGTCCCAGACGGGCACGGTGGGGAAATCGGCCTTCAAAGGCCTCCAGGTGGCGCCGTCGTCGGGCGAATAGAAGAGTCCCGTGCCCGTCCCCAGCACCAGCAAGCCGCGATGGTTGGGGTCCTCGCGCACCACGTGGGCGGGAGCGTTCTCGGGCAGTCCGGCGGAGATGGAGGTCCAGGTTTGGCCGTAGTCGCTGGTCTTGTAGACGTAGGGTTTGGAGTTGTCAAGCATGTGGGCGTCGAAGGCCACGTAGGCCGTGCCCGCGTCGAAGGGCGAAACGCCCACCTGATAGACGCGCGCCCACTCGGGAGCGCCGGAAATGTGCGCGGTGACGTTCGTCCAGGTCTTGCCGCCGTCGCGGGTGACCTGCACCTGGCCGTCGTCGGTGCCCACCCAGATGACCTTGGGATCGGTGGGCGCCAGAGTGATGGAGAGGATGGTGTCGTAGTTTTCGGCGCCGCTCATATCGTGCTGCACGGGCCCGCCGGCCATCACCTGCTTGCTCTTGTCGTTGCGCGTCAGGTCGGGGCTGATGGGCGTCCAGTGCTGCCCGCCGTCCGTGGACCTGAACACCACGTTGCCGCCCAGGTAGACCTCGTTCGAGTCGGTGTAGGAAACGGCGATGGGGCTGGTCCAGTTGAAGCGGTATTTGAGCTCGGAGGGTTTCATCTCCTCCTGGCTTTCCAGGTAGGGACGAACGAAGCGCGAGAGGTGGGTCTTGCGGTCCAGGCGCATGATGAAGCCGTCCTGGGCGTCGGCGTAGATGATGTTGGAGTCGCTGGGCGCGGGCACGGCGTACTCGCCGTCGCCGCCCGCCACCGTGAACCACTCGCCGCCCGTCACCGCGCGTCCCGCCAGGTTGCTGGAGGGTCCGCACCAGGCGTTGTTGTCCTGCAACCCGCCGCAGACCGTGTAAGGCTCGCGCGAGTCGGCAGCCACTTGGTAGAACTGCTCAATGGGAAGGTTATCGAGGGAGCGCCAGGTCTTGGCGCCGTCGGTGGAAAGAAACACGCCGCCGTCGTTGCCCTGGATGATGCGGTTGGGATTGGTGGGGTCAATCCAGATAGCGTGGTGGTCCACGTGCACGCCGCGGTCCACCGGGCGCGCCGTCTTGCCGCCGTCATTGGATTCCATTAACTGGAAGGAGAGGAAATAGATCTTGTCCTCGTTGTTGGGCGCCACCACCAGCTTGGAAAAGTAGAAAGGCCGCACGTCGAGGGAGTGGTCGTCGTTGACGGCTTTCCAGTGGTCGCCGCGGTCGTTGGATTCCCACAGCATGCCCTTCTTGGCGGCCACCAGGGCGTAGACGCGCTGGGGGTTGGAAGGCGCCACGGCCAGGGCGATGCGTCCCAGCGGGCCCTCGGGCAAACCTTTGTCCAGCTTCTTCCAGGTCGTGCCGCCGTCGGTGGAGCGGTAGATGCCGCTCGAAGCGCCGCCGTCCACGAGCGTCCAGGGATAGCGCCGGAAGTGCCACATGGCCGCGTAGAGCACCTGGGGATTGCCGGGCTCCATCACCAGGTCGGCGACGCCCGTCGTGTCGTCCACGAACAAAACCTTCTGCCAGGTCTTGCCGCCGTCTTCGGTGCGGAAGACGCCGCGCTCGGCGTTGGGGGCCCAGGCGTGTCCGAGGACCCCCACGTAGACCACCTGGGGATTCTGCGGGTCGACGAGGATACTGGAAATCTGCCCCGCATCCTTGAGCCCCATGAACTTCCAGGTCTGCCCGGCGTCGGAGGAGAAGTAGACGCCCGCGCCATCCACGATGTCGTTACGGATGTTGGCCTCGCCCGTACCCACCCAGACGAGGCTGGGATTGGACGGCGCCAGGGCCAGGGCGCCGATGGAAGCCGTGCTCTCATGCTTGAAGATAGCCTTCCAGGACAAACCGCCGTCCACGCTCTTGAAGACTCCCCCTGCCGCCGCGCCCACGTAGTAAACGTTGGGCTGGCCGGGAATGCCCTCCACCGCCGTCACCCGGCCGCCCGCCACCGCGGGGCCCAGGTTGCGGAACTTGAGGTTGTGGAAGGGGCCCTTCGAGTGCTCGGCGGCGGCCTCTGCGCCGCGCACCGCCGGCCCTCCCAGGATAAAGGCCACACCCAAAACCATCAGCAGGCGCAGCCCCGTTCGAACGACCGTTGGCGTTTTCATGACACGGCTCCTTGGAAGAAGAATCATTGCCCAGCCGGCGCGCCCGTCTGTTCGCCCTCGCGCCGCCTTCAATGAACTTGTGAGACATGAAATTATCCCGGCTGGCACGGGCGCTGTCAAGCAAGGCGCGCCGCCCCCCGGGTGTTATAATGGAATTTCGGACACGCCCATGCGCAAAGAGACTCTCATCACGGCCATTGCTTTTTTCGGCGTAGGACTGCTGGCGGGATACATGATTGCCGTGCACCAGAACTCGCAGACGCAGCAGGCGCCGGCGATGGCGGCGGCTCCGGCCGCCGGGCAGGCGTCGCAGTCCCTGCCCCCCGGGCACCCGCCCATCAACACCGACTCGATGATCCAGGCGCTCCAGGACGCCGCGCGGCAGAACCCTCAGGACCCGCAGGCGCCGCTGCGTCTGGCCAATCTGCTTTACGACCAGAACCGCTACCAGGAAGCCGCCCAGTGGTACGAGAAGGCCCTGAAGCTCGACCCCAAGAACGTGGACGCGCGCACCGACCTGGGAACGGTGTACTTTAACCTGGGGCGGCCGCGCGACGCCCTGCGCGAGTACCGGGAGTCGCTCAAGATTCAGCCTGACCACCAGCCCACGCTTTACAACCTGATCATCGTCAACCTGGAGGGCCTCCACGACTTGCCCGCGGCGCGCGCCGCCTGGGAGCACCTCCACCGCTTGAATCCCCAATACTCGGGACTCGACAGCCTCAAGCAGCAGCTCGACGCGGCGGGCGGTGCGGCGGCCAAGCGCTAAAGCGGACATCTTCCCCGGCGGTCCGGGCGTCTGACCCACTGGTATGCGCGTACTGCTTTACCTCTTCGATGTGGTGGTGGCGCTGGTGGCCGGCAAGTTGCTGGGCGCGGCGTTTCAGCGCCTGACGGGCGGGCAGCGGGGACACTTCCAGGCCCGGCCCTCCGCCGCTCCGCCGCCTCCCCACGAAACCCGCCAAGGGCAGACGGTCCGTGACCCGGTCTGCGGCATGTTCGTCTCCACCGAGCTCTCCCACCGCCTCACCCGCGACGGCCGGACCCTGCACTTCTGCTCCCGCGAGTGCCTGGAACGTTACCAGAAGGAAGCTCACGCGTAACCCCGCCGGCATCCCGGCGGTAAAATTCCCTGCCCCGAGTGGAATTCCCAGTTGACAACCCGTAGGGCAATTCTATAATCCAAAACATATTGAATCTCGGGCGGCGGTTTGGAAGCTGAGAATGAATTTTCACCCCAACGCACCGGGGATTGTGGTTCTGAGCATCGCCGGTTTCGACCCTTCCGGAGGCGCCGGCGTTGCCGCCGACCTGAAGACCTTTGCCGCCCACAACTGCTACGGCGTGGCGGCCATCACCGCCCTCACCGTCCAGAACACCCAAGGCGTGGCGGAAGTGCACCCCGTCGGCGCGCCGCTGCTCAAGGCGAGCATCGAAGCGCTGCTCGCCGACGGGCAGGTGAAAGCCCTCAAGATCGGCATGCTCGCCAGCCGACCCAACGTGGAAACGGTGCGCCAGGTCCTGGAAGCCCACCCGGAACTTCCCGCCGTGCTCGACCCGGTGGTGCACTCCTCGAGCGGCAAGGAACTGATCGACGCGGCGGGGCTCGAAGCCCTGCGCAAGCACCTGCTGGGGCGCGTCACCGTGGTCACGCCCAACCTGGAAGAAGCCGCGGCACTGACCGGGCTGAAGGTGGAAACGGTCGAAGAGATGAAGGCAGCGGGACGCAAACTGGTGGAAATGGGAGCGCGCGCCGTGGTGGTGACCGGCGGGCACCTGGAGAAAGCCGTGGACGTCTACTGCGCCGGGCAGGAGTGCCAAACCTTCGTCGGCGACCGCGTCAAGCCCGACAACACGCACGGCACCGGGTGCACGTTCTCCTCCGCCGTCGCCGCGCAATTGGCCCTGGGGCGGCAGCTTCAGGACGCGGTGGTGCTGGCCAAGGCCTACGTCACCGAAGCCATCCGCAAGGCCTACGCCGTGGGCCCCGGCCGCCTGCCCCTCAACCACTTCTACCGCATGACCCAGACGCCGCGCCCCGACTCCGCCCCCACCGCCTCCGAGCCCGCGCATTGAGCGGGGCGATCCGATTTTTCAACCACCCCTGAGGAGGAACCGATGAGCGAGAAACCCTCGCCGCCCGGCGCGGCGGAATTTTCTTTTGACCTGTCGCCGTTCATTCCCTTCCGCGACGCCCAGGCCTGCGCGCGCGTGCGCGCCATCCGCAAGCAACAGATCACCCGGCACCCCAACCCGGATTTTCATATCCGCATCATCGAGGACGCACCCTCATTCTATTTTGAGTTTGCGCTCGACATCGTCACGCGCATCCGGCGGGCGCTGGAGGCGGGCCGCAAGTGGGTGGCCATCCTGCCCGTGGGCCCTACGCCCCAGTACGAGCTGGCGGCGCGCATGGTCAACGAGCTCAAAATCCCCTGCCGCCACGTCCACACCTTCAACATGGACGAGTACGCCGACCAGGACGGCCGCACGCCGCCCGCCAGTTGGCCGGGATCGTTTCAGAGCTCGATGATGGAAAACTTCTTCATGAAGATCGACGCCGGGCTGCGCCCGCCGATCGAGCAGATTCATTTCCCCGACGCCAAGAACTTCAAGAGCTATTCCAAGATGATCGAAGATGCGGGCGAGGCCGACGTCTGCTACGGCGGCATCGGCTGGTGCGGGCACATCGCCTTTTGGGAGGCGCATCTGGGACTGGAATTCGGCGGCGACCTGGCGGCTTACAAGCGGGCGGGAGCGCGGCTGGTGGAGTTGCACCCCATGACCATCATGCAGAACGCCCTGCACTCGTTCGGGGGCGACTGGTCGTGGGTGCCGCCGCGCGCCTACTCAATCGGCCCGCGCGATATCCTTCGCGCGCGCGACCGCAGCTTCTGGCTGGACGGCGACCTGGGCGGCGGCATCAGCTGGCAGCGCTTCATTGCCCGCCTGGTCGCCCACGGGCCCGTCAATACCCTCGTCCCCGGCTCCATCCTTCAGGAAAAGAACGGAACCTACACGCTGCTGGGCGGCGTGGCCGACAATGTGGAGATTTCGATGCGGTGAAAGCAGGTAGCCACGGTCCCGCCGCGCGGGACCGTGGGCCTTTGGGGCAGAAGAAAAACCACGACCCAGAAAGCGTGTTGTGGCTACTCGCTCGGAAGAACAACCTCACGCCAGGGCGCTGAGGCGCCCAACTCCGCCAAGATGACGAGCCTTTTCTCAACGCCTCTTTGCGTCTTGGCGCCTTTGCGTGAGATTGTTAATTTCCTTCCCTCCCCTGCGTGCGCACGCCCTCAAATAATCTTCAGCTTCTTCCCCGCCTGCTCCAGGATGCCCAGGGCGCGGGTCAGCTCGTCGCGCGTGTGGGTGGCGGTGACGATGGTGCGGATGCGCGCTTTGCCCTTGGGGACGGTCGGGAAGCCGAGGCTCTGCGCAAAGACGCCGTTCGAGAAAATCTCGCGCGAGAACTCGTGCGCCAGCGCCGCCTCGCCGACGATGACGGGGGTAATGGGCGTTTCGCTCACCCCGGTATTGAACCCCAGCTTGGTCAAGCCTTCCTTGAAGAACTTGGTGTTCGCCCAGAGCTGCTCGACCAGCTGCGGCTCCTCTTCCAGAACCTCGAACGCCGCCAGGCAGGAGGCGGCCACGGAGGGTGGATGAGAGGTCGAGAAGAGGAAAGGCCGCGCGCGGTGGTAGAGGTACTCGATGGTGTCGCGGGTCGAGCAAACGTAGCCGCCCAGCGAGCCGACGGCCTTCGACAGCGTCCCCACCTGGATGTCCACGCGCCCGTGCAAGCCGAAATGGTCCACGGTGCCGCGGCCGTTCTTGCCCAGCACGCCCGAGGAGTGCGCGTCGTCAATCATCATGATGCAACCGTACTTTTCCGCCAGCTCGACGAGCGCGGGCAGCGGCGCGATATCGCCGTCCATCGAGAAGACGCCGTCGGTGACCAGGAGCTTCCGGCCCTTGTGGTTGCGCGAATCCTTCAGCACCTGCTCGCAGGCGTTGACGTCCTTGTGCGGGAAGACCTTGATCTCGGCGCGCGACAACCGGCAGCCGTCGATCAGCGAGGCGTGGTTGAGCTCGTCGGAGATGATCAGGTCCTCGCGCCCCAGGATTGCCTGCACGGTGCCGGCGTTGGCGGTGAAGCCCGACTGGAAAACCACCGAGGCTTCCACGTGCTTGAACTTGGCGATCTTCTCCTCCAGCGCCATGTGCAGGCTCATGGTGCCGGCGATGGTGCGCACGGCGCCCGATCCCACGCCGAATTTTTCGATGGCCTCCAGGGCGCGTTTCTTCAGTTTGGGGTGAGTGGCGAGCCCCAGGTAGTTGTTCGATGAAAGGTTGATGACCTCGTGGCCGTCGAAGCGCGCCACGGGCTTCTGCTCGGTCTCCAGCACCCGCAAGCGCTGGTAAAGCTTCTGCTCGCGCAGCTTGTTCAGCTCGTCGGCGAGGTATTGCAGTTGGGCTTTAGGCATGATGAACGCTCCCTCAAAAAGGGTGGATAACAAGAACTAAAGGATAAAGGGTAAAGGGCGAAGGGTAAAGGAAGAAAGGATGAAGGCCAAAGGGTAAAGGGTAAAGGACAAAAAATAATTCCCCGGAAGAGCGCCAGTGCTCAGTCTTCAGTTCTCAGTTCGCAGGCTGCAATCGGATGCGGTCCGCCTTCCGCGGCCAGCGCCAGCACTGGCTCCCTGCACTTTATCCTTTATCGTTCACCCTTTAACCTTTTCTTGCCCCGTCGGGGTACATCAAAATCTTGGAGGCGTGGCCGGAGAGGAGCAGATCCATGCCGCGCTCGAAATCGGCGAGGGGGATGCGGTCGGTGATGAGCGGCTCGAGCTTCAGGGCGCCGGACTTGATGAGCGCCTGCATCTGGTACCAGGTCTGGAACATGCGCCGGCCGTTGATACCCTGCACGGTTGCTCCCTTGAAGATGATGTCGTTTGAGAGGTCGAGTTCCAGGGGTTTGGAAGGGATGCCGAGCAGCGAGATGCGCCCGCCGCGGCGCAGCATGGCGAAAGCCTGGCGGATGGCGCGCGGGTGGCCCGACATCTCCAGCACCACGTCGGCGCCGCGCCCGCCCGTCTGCGCCAGCACTTCCGCCACCGCGTCGGTCTGCTTGGGATTGATCACCAGCGAAGCGCCCATCTTTTCCGCCAGCTGGCGGCGGTAGGGGTGCAGCTCGGTGGCGAAGATGGGTCCGGCGCCCACCGCCTTGGCCACCGCCACTGCGAACAAGCCGATGGGCCCGCAGCCGGTAATGGCCATGCTCAGTCCGGCCGTCTCCCCCGCCAGCACCGTGTGCACCGCGTTTCCCAGCGGGTCGAGCACCGCCGCGTAGTCGACCGGAATCTCCGGATCGAGCTTCCAGATGTTCGCTTCCGGAATCTTTACAAAGTCGGCAAAGCACCCGTCGGCGTCCACGCCGATGATGCGCACGTTCTGGCAGATGTGCCCCTGCCCGGTCCGGCACTGGTAACAGCTTCCGCAGGAGACGTGCATCTCGGCGGAAACGAAATCGCCTTTGCGCACTGTCGTTACTTCCTCGCCGACCTTCTCGACGGTGCCGCAGAACTCGTGGCCGAAAATCAGGGGAGGATGAATGCGATGCGCCGACCAGGGGTCCCACTTGTAGATGTGCAGATCGGTGCCGCAGATGGAAGCGGCGCGCACGCGCACCAGCACGTCGCGCAGGCCGATGGCCGGCACCGGCACGCGCTTCAGGCGCGCCCCGCGCTTCGCTTCCGGTTTGACAATGGCTTGCATGGTGGGTGTGGCCATAGCGACCTCGACAGTAGACCTCTCGTCGGCGGCAGGAACGATCGGAGACTCACTCCAGCGACATGATATCACAAGCCTCGGCGGGCGGCCCGGAGCGCAAAGCGGCACCTTTTCTTCCAACGACAAATTGACTGCCGAAGCGCAAAGACCGGGCGGTTGTCGACCCGCCTGAGGTCGTCTATGGCGTGCATGGTGGGATGAAAAACGAGGCGAAAGTCTTGTTGAAATCGGGAGGCCGGGCACCTCCCGGCTCAGGCGCCGTGCTCGGTGAAGACGCGGTCGAGAGGGATGGTCAGCGAGCCTATCTCTTGCGAGTTTTCGTCGCGCACCACTACGCGCAGCCGCTCGCCTCCGGGGACCAACTCGAAAAGCTCCACCGCCCCAATGCCCGTGGCTAGATATTTCTTGCGCGTCTCGGCATTGCAATGGAAATTCATGGCGTAGCTCTTGCCCTTCAGTTCATCGCCGCGCGGGCCCAGCTCGATGACCGTCACCGTCAAGCCGCCTGTCCAGACGTCGCCCTGGGAAGTGAAGGTGATGTCGTGGGCGTCGATGTTGTAGAACAAACGGAGAACTTGCGGGCCTCCGGCCTTGGTGGGAACAGGCAAGGCGCGAATGTCCAGGCCCACGCCGGTGGCATCCAGGGGGCTGAAGACGGCGGTCGCCAGGGCCTGGCGGGCGGTGGGCACGAGCGGCGATTCCATCGGGGTGGCCAGATAGCCGCGCCGGTATTGCAGCTTCAAGCCCGGCTGGTCCACCTTCACCTTGATCTTGCGGTACTGGCCGTTCCACTTCACATCCTGGGGATAGTAGCCAAGCACGTAGGTGAGGCGCGAATCGTCCACCACCCGGCGGATCGATCCCTTGATATCGTTGGTGTCGTAGAAGGCGCGGCCGCCGGTGCGTTGCGCCAGCTGCTCCATGGTGCCGAAATTGGCGGTCAGGTCGGAGAACCTCAGTGGAGCCTTCCTTCGCGAGGCGCTGAACTCGGGCATCACCATCAGCCCACGGGCGTCGACGGGATAAATGGCCAGGTTGGCGTTGTTGAGCGCCTGGGCGGCGCTTGCAACTTGGCCGTTGTAATTGCGTACGTTGTCCAGCCCGCCCGCGTCCATCATGTGGTCCACGCGGTTGAGCAGTGGGAAGGCGCCGGAAACCCAAATCAGGTTCTTGCGGCCCGGCAGGCCTTGCAGATGGGCGGCGATAGCCTGCAGCGCGGCCACGGTTTTGCGCACGCGCTGGTTCATGTAGAACTCGGCGGCGTAGTTGGTGGTGTTGGTGAGCCAGTCCTGAATCTGCTGGTAGTCCTGGTTCCCGGCGGCGGACAGATCGGCGGCCGCCTGGTCGCTGGCGGTATCCCAGGAGCTCGGATCCGAAGCTTCGAGCTCAGTGGCCGGCCTGCCCGCGAAGTGCTTGAGGGCGGCAATCAGCGGCGCGGCGTCGGTGGTGAAGTCATGCAGGATGTGCAGCTCGCTGCCCAGCGCGTAGAGCGCCACGTGATCGTCGGGGCGAAGCTGCTGAAGGAACTTGAGGACCTGTTGGCGCGCCCGTGCCTGGCTGGCCCAGGGGGTATTCAGGTCGTCGAGCAGAATCACCGTGACGGCGGGCGAGGCGCCGCTGTGCCGCTCGGGCAGATTGGAGAAAGTGCCGGGAGGAAGTTTGGGCAGCATCGTGGGTGGATGTGTCGCTTCTACATGAAAGATGCTGACCTTCTGTGGCTTGCCGTTGTCGAAAACGCTGAAGTCCTCGCGGGTGAGCCCCGGCACCAGCGCCCCGTGCCGATCCTTGACGATGACGTTCACCTGCACCAGCTGCGTGGTGACGCGCAACACGCCCGGGGAGATCCGGAAGCGCTTTCCATGGCGGCGCGCAAAGCTCGCCGGGGCCAGCAACAGCGCCCCCAGCAGGAGCCCGAGCCCCAGCGCCCGGCGGCCGAGCGGCCTGGGACACTTTTTATACACAGGAGCAATATACATTTTTGCACCCCACAAAGCAATCGCGCCGTTCAGCCTATTGCACCTTGCGGTGGAGCTTTTCCAGCGCTTCCCGGGCCAGCGTGTAATCGGGGTTGAGCTTCAGGGCCTGCTCAAAGTGGGTGCGCGCCTTCACGTACATCTCCTTGGCCACGTAGACGCGCCCCAGGTTGAAGTGCGGGTAGTGGTAGGAATCGTAGCGGTGCGAGACCAGGGCGCGCTCCAGCCAGGGGATGGCGGCGTCGTATTCGCCCTTCTCGATCAGGTAGGCGCCGATGTCGTTGTACGGGTTGCCGTACTCGGGATCGATCTGGATGGCTTTCTTGCACTCGGCGATAGCGTCGTCAACCCGGCCCTGAAAGCGGTAAGTCCAACCCAGAAAAGTGTAGGCCTCGGCGGTGGGATGGATGTCCAGGGAGCGCTTGTAGAGCTCCACGGCCATCTCGTACTCGCCGCCCATCTGGTATTGATAAGCTTCCTTCAAAAGCTCCCAGGCGGATTGCAGGTTCTCGCCACGCATCGAATCGGTCCCTCTTTGTTGCTAACACAGCGCGCGCAAGGTGTCAATCGTGCGCCGCGTGCCGTTCCGAAAGGCTGCCCCACTTCCCGGCTGCGCGACCTTCAAAACATCGCCACGGCGCGCAGGGGCGAGCCCGAGCCGCCGCGAATCTTCAGCGGCAGGGCGAGGAAGAGAAAGAAATCCGGCAACTCGTCCAGGTGCGTCAGGTTTTCGATGATCAACACCTGCTTCTCGAGCACGCGGGGATGCAAGGGGCGGGTGGAAAGGGCGCGGGGGGGGTCGGGCGAGAGGGTATCGACGCCCAGCGCCGCCACGCGTTTGGAGAGCAGGTAATCGGCCGCGTCCAGGCTTACCCCCGGCCAGTCTTCGGTGTAGCGCCGCTCGTCGGGGCGCAGCTTCCAGTGCGCGTCCCAGCCGAAATTGAAGAGCACGATGTCGCCGGCGCGCAGCTCGCCGTGCCCGCGCTCCCAATCGGCGACGAATTCGCGGCTCACCTCGTCGCCTTCCACGAGCCGGCGGCAGTCGAGGCGCGCCCCGCGCCCCACCAGGCGCGTGAGCGGCACCTGCTCGATGCTCACGTGCGCCTCGGGCTGGGCGTCGCTGATGAAGTGCGAGGGCGCGTCGACGTGCGTGCCGGTGTGCTCATTCATCACCAGCTGGTAGTTGAGCGATCGCCCGCCGTGCCAGTAGGAGCCCCAGAGGTCGTGGAAGAATTTCGAGTGCTGGGGATAGTGGGGCATGTGCTCTTCCAGGGTCTGGCTCAGGTCCAGCACGCGTGCGGTGCGCAGGGTTTCAAGCATCACTTCCAGTTCCATGGCAGCTTCTCCGAAGGTGCGGGTGGGGGCGGCGCCGGCCGCGAACCCCGGGTTCCCGGCTCCGCGCCGGGCAGGCCCGGGAAATTATTCGGCGGGAGGAGTGGCAAAGTAGCCGGGCTTGTAGCGCACCTCCACGTCCTTGCGCAAGCAGACCACTTTGATGGTGCGGTAGGTGCCGTCCATCCGCGGGTTGGTCGACCGGTAGCCGATGCTGTACTGGTCGGCGAGCTGCTCGCTGATGGCTTCCAGCGAGTCGGCCAGGCGGATCAGGCGCTGGGCGGAATAGATGCCCGTGGAAGCATTCAGTCCGGTGTTCTGCGAGGTGTCGCCGATCTGGCCGTGCGACAGGTACCCGGTGGCGTAATCCGTTCCCCCCGCCTGATCGGCGCGCTGGCGCAGCGGAAAGAAGGAAGCGCCGCCGGTGGCTTCCGAGATATCCTTCAGAATCTTGTCGCCCGGATTGTCGAACCCGTAAGCGACGTTGCCGATGGTGTAGATGGCGGTGCCGGCGCGGCGGGCCATGGAGAGCGCCTCGTCCAGGGTGTGCCGGCTCTGAACGTCCACCCCGTTGCTCACCAGCACCAGCACCCGGCGCGTTTGCGAAGGATTGCCCAGGGGCAGCATCTTGTTCTTGCAGGCAAAGTAGATGGCGTCGTAGACCGACTTCCCGCCCCCCGCTTTCAACTCGCGGATCTTCTCGTTGAGCGCGTTGGGGTCGTTGGTGAAGTCCTGGACGATGGAACTGGTGGAGTCGAAGGTCTGCAAAAAGATCTGGTTCTTGCTGCTCATGCCGCGCAGCATGTTAAAGGCGAACTCGCTGGCCGCTTCCTTCTCGAACTTGAGCTGCATGCGGGCGCTGTTGGAGGTGTCAATCACCAGGCCGATGCGCAGGGGAGGACGCTCGCCGCGGTAGAAATAGCGGATGGTCTGCAGGATGCCGTCTTCGTAGACCCTGAAATCCTGGGGCTTGAGGTCGATTACCGGCACGCCGCGCTTGTCGAGGACGGTGACGGGCACGTTGACCTCGTTGACGCGCACCTGGATGGTCTGCGGCGGCGAGGCGGGATGGGACGCGCCCGCCCCCGCCGGAGCTTGGGGCGCCTTTTCCTGCTGCCCGGCGCGCATCCCCGCCGGCCCCAGTCCCAACAGCAACCCGGCGGCCAGCACCGCCAGGCTGCAGCGCAGCGCGCGCCGGCGCTCCTTCCCCCGCGACTTTGCTTCGCTATTTTCTGGCATATCCATTGGATGACCCCGCCCCGGGTCCGGTTATCTATTCTACTGCAAAAAGCGGCTCAGCAGGCGGGCCTTGGGCGCAGACCCGCGCTTCTTGACAATCCGCCCGGCAGGGCTTATTCAGGAAGCCCGAAAAGGAGACTTCGCCATGAGCGCACGTCCGAAACAAAACAGATTCCTGGCCGGCGGAGGGTTGCTGCTGGCCGCGGCACTGCTGGCCGCTGCGCCGCGCCTGGCGGCCCGCCAAGGCCCCGCCTGGAGCCCGCGCGAGAAGCCTATCGTCGAGGAGATTCGCACCCTGCGGCAATTGCCCGACGACGTGCGCGCACGCACCACCAGGAACCTGGCGCTCGAGATTCGCGCCCTCCCCTCGACACCCAACAAGCTCGAGCTGGCTTACGGACTGGCCAGCCTTTCCACGGAAGGGGATTTCGGCCACTCGACCCTGCAGGAGGTGGCCACCACCCTGGCCGGGGCGCTGGCCGTCGCGCCTCCACCCGAGCGCCAGGGCCGGCCCGCCGACCCCTACGTCGAGCTGGCACAGCTCGTGCGCTACGAACACGTCCAGGTTTCTCTGTCTGCGCCGCAGTTTTCCGCCGCCATGGCCAAGCTTGAGTCCGACGACCTTGCACGCCAGCAGGCCGATTTCACGCTTCGCGACCTGAACGGCCGAGCGTGGACGCTCCGCCAGTTGCGCGGCAAAGTGGTGCTGGTGAATTTCTGGGCGACCTGGTGCCCGCCCTGCCGCAAGGAAATCCCCGACCTGGAGGCCCTCTACCAACGCTTCCAGCCGCAGGGCCTGGTCATCCTCGGCATCTCCGACGAGAAGCCGGACAAAGTCAAACCTTTTGCGGCCGCGCAGAAGATCACTTACCCCGTGCTGCTCGATCCCGGCGACAAGGTGAATAAGCTCTTCCGCATTTACGGAATCCCCAAGACCTTCATCTACGACCGCCGGGGCAAGCTGGTCGCAGAGGCGATTGATATGCGCACCCACCGCCAGTTCCTTGCCCTGCTGGCCAAGGCGGGGCTGCAATAAGTTTCTCTGGAAATTGTTTCTCCGCGCCCGCGGGCAGCACAGAGAACCGGGCCGCAGCCACCGCTGCGGCCCGGAGAGGCAGCCTTACCTCCTGCAGATGAGCAAGCCGAGAACGCCCCCGGAAACCCGCCAGCCAGGCGTTTAAGGAACCGTGGCGTACTTGCCCGACTTCACCCAGTACCAGTGGTCAGGGTCGGTGAAGATTTCGCGGCCCAGGACCAGCAGAAGCACCGTTTCGGGACGGAAGCAGGCACGGGAAAGCTGCGCCGCCCGACCCGCACCGTTTTTCTCCTCGACTTGCAGGAAGAAACTCGAGGGCGGATTGCTGATGCGCAGCAGCCCGTTCCGGTACTGGCTCGTCATATCGCGGTTGTCCAGCAAGATCTGCAGGCCACTGGTAACGGGCTCCATCGTGCCGGAGCGGACGACCCGGAACAGGACCGTGCAATTCTTGGTTGCGGGTGGCAAATTGAGGGTATCGGTGCTGTCGAGAAAGTCCCCTTCGCCGCCTCCCGGCTTCGCCGCGGGGGTCTCCGAGCCGGAGGAGGATGAGCCCTGGTGAAGCTGCGCCGTGACCTGCGCCTGGGTCTGGCCAGTAGCCATGTTGGCCGTGGCCGAGCCCTGCACGTCGATTTTCGCCTGAGCGTGGGCGCTCACCTTGTGATCGCTCCACTCGCCTGCCGCCTGGGTCTCGCAATTGCCGGGCGGAACAAGCAGCGAGGGCTCGGGAGGACTGAATTGCACCTCCTGGACCTCCATCAGGGTGCGGGATTTGCCGCCCTCATCCGTCATCGCAACCTTGACGACAAAACCGCCCTTTTCCGCGAACCAGGTCCGGATCGTCCCTATCTTGGTTTCCCCCTCGGTGATCAGGGCCGGAACCCCGTTCACGGTTTCCCTGCCCACGGCGTGCTTCTTCGCCTCGGCGAGTTCGCTCTCTTCCCCTTGAATCGCCGTGATGGGGTCGTAATTGACGGGCGCGCGCGCAGAGACGTACTTGATCCAGGAGCAGGAGTTGTGATCGAGGTCTTGGGAGTAAGCCTTGTGCTCCTGGAAGTCGAAAAGGTAGCGCATGTGAACGCCCTGGGAATTGCCCTCCCAGGGAGGAACCGTCAACGCCACAAGCTCTTTGCTTCCGTTGCGCGCAAGCTTGAGGTTCGCCGCCTGCCCCGTGAACATGCTGACTTCCGTCGTATAGGTGGTCGCGCTCAGCGTGTAGGCTTGCGGCGGTAAAGATTGGGCCTGCACCTTCGCCATCGCACTGATGCAGGCAACAAGGACACCCAGCCAGAGACATAGAGGACGTCGCATGATCTCAGACACCTCCTCGAATCGGTCTTCGTCGAAACAGAAGTCATCACCGCGGCCGGGGAAGGAGTCCGAACCGGGCCGCTATTGCTCGACCAGCTCCACGCGCCGATTGCGCGCCTTCCCTTCCTCGGTCTTGTTGGAAGCCACGGGGGCGAGCGGGCCCACGCCGTAGGCCTTCATCCGCCCGGCGCTGATGCCGTGCTCGCTGGCCAGCGCCTTCACCACCGCCGCCGCGCGCGCTTCGGAAAGTTTCAGGTTGGCCTCCAGCCCCCCCACGCTGTCGGTGTGTCCGACCACGTAGACGCGCAGGCTGGGGTTGGCTTTGAGCAGCTTGGCGATTTCTTCCAGAGCGGGGCGCGATTCGGGTTTCACTTCCGCCTTGTTGAAGTCGAAAAAGATGCCCGGGACCTCGACGTGCCCGGCTTCCGCCAGGACGCCGCGCAAGGCGTCGGCGTTGGCCGTCACCTCCTGCTTCATCAGCTCGCGCTCGACGATCACCAGCGCCAACTGCGACCCGTAGGGCTCCACCGAAACCCACGTCTCCTTGCCGCCTTTCGAGACCAGCAGCGTCAAGTACTCATCGTTTTCGAAGAGAACCTTTCCGCCGATGCGTTTGGCGGCGTTCTGATAATTGCGCATCATCTGCAGGCCGCTGGGCCGCGCCCCGCGCGCTTCGTCCCATCGGTACAGGTACGTGAACATGTGCCCCTCGACGCGCTGCTCCTTGCCTCCCTGCACCCGGAAGTTGTAAGCGTCGAACGGCGATTCCTTGACCCAGTCGCCATAGAAGACCGGCATGCGGGTAAACAGCTCCGGATCCTTGAATCCCGGGTTGTCGGCCTGCTGCGCGGGCGCGGCCGCCACACTGACGACCACCGCGCAGAACAGCATGGCGGCGATCCACTTGCCTTTGGCTGGAATCATCATCACCCTCCTTAAGCGTTAGCTCCGCAAATTTCTGGCAGCGCAGAGACAGTCCGGCGGAGCCTCGCGGCGCCTCCGTCTGCGACGGCGGCCCGCAAGGTTCCTCAAAGCAGATGAATGTCTCCGGATGGAAAGGAGAGACGACCGGACGTCAAGCGCGAGTCCAAAGCACATGGCTGAGCCGCCTGGTGGCGAACTCACCCCGGGGGAAAGGTACACACAGCGGACGTACGCTAGAGGAACTGCGCTCGGGTGTCAAGAAGACACAATGTCATCACCCGCCGTGCCTACTCCAGGCGGATGGCGACGATTTCCGGGTGGTTGCCGGTGCGCAAAGCGGGGCCCCAGGTGCCCGCGCCGCTGGAAGTGTAGATGGTGTAGTCGCCCTCGACATGCAGCCCGCGGTAGTACTTCCTGTAAATGAGCCAGGTGATGAAATGCATGGGAAAGATCTGCCCCTGGTGGGTGTGCCCGGCGAGCTGCAGACCGACGCCCGCCGCACGCGCCGCCTCAACTTGCGAGGGGTTGTGATAGAGCAGGATGGAAGGTGCGTCGCGGTTGAAGCCGGGAAGGTGGCCAAGGACGCTCGCCAGATCTTTCGAGAAACCGCGGCGCGGATAGCTGACGCCGACAATCTGCAAGCCTTCGACCTCGACCCTTTCGTCGCTGAGGATCCTGACCGGAGTTTTGCGCAGCGCCGCGGCGGCGCGCTCCACGCCCAGATACACCTCGTGGTTGCCGGTGACAAAATAGATTCCCTGCGGCGCCTGGAGGCGGCCGAGCGGCGCAACCAATTCCTCCAGCCGGCCGTCCGAGCCGTCGAATAGATCGCCGGTGATAAAGACCGCGGCGGGCTGCCGGGCGTTGGCGCGCGCCACGATCTCCCGCAGGAACTCCTCCCCGCGGATGTAGCCCAGGTGGACGTCGGAAATCTGCACCACCGTCTTCCCCTGCCAGGCGGCGGGAAGGTTCCGGATGTGGACGGTGATTTCGCGCGTGCGCAGGTGATAGGCATTCCAGACGCCGTAGGCCGAGTAGGCGCCGGCCAGCGCCAGCGCCGCCCAGCCAAAGACGACGCGCCCCGGCGCGTGGGCGAACAGCCGCGCCGCTCCCCACCCCGCCCAGGCCAGCGCGAGGCAGCACATCAGCGACAAGCCGATCCCCAGCCAGAGGCCGGAGAAAAAGTAGAACCAGCGCGTCCACAAACCCATCCACCGGTGCACCAGGATGGAGGAAACCACAAAGCTCGTGGGCAACAGAAACAGCGCTACCCCCAGCGCCAGCTTGCGCCGCGCCGCTACCACCCCCAGCAGGTGCACCACCGAGAAATAGATGAAGTAGTGGAAGAGATAGAGGATCGAAATCGCCGCAAGGAAGAAAAGCACAACGGTGGGCAGGTTTCGCGACATAGTTCGGAGCGGCGCGTCCGCATCTATTCTACAACGCCTCGGGCCGCCCGGCTCAAGAGACGTGTGCGCGCGTGGCGGTGCGCGGTCCGCCGGCAACCCGTGCTTTTCGATTGACAGCCGGGCGCGGTGGAGGTTAACTGGCCGTATATATTTATACTTCGTTACTGGAGATGATGTGATGCCCCTTGCCATGATGAGCCGCGACCCGCGGCGCCTCCGGTTGCGCAGGCTTTCCGCGTGCCTGGTTTCCGCCCTCCTTTGCGCCGGGTGGGTTGCGCTTCCCGTCCGCGCTGCGCCGGCCGCAGGCAGCGAGGCTTACGGCCCGTCCTACCAGCAACAACTGAACCAGGCGCAGGCTCTGGCCAACGCGGGGAAATACAAGGAGGCCGCCCGGGCGTTCAAGACCGCCGACAAAATGCAAGGCGGCAAATCGGTCGAATCCCTCCTGGGGATGGCGGAGGCTTACAACGCCCTGCACAAGTACCACGACGCCTTGAAGAGTTGTGACCGCGCCCTTAAGCTCTCCCCGTCTCCTAAAGCCCTCGTCGTCTTGCACAACCTCAAAGGCATGGTGCTCTACGAAAAAGCAGGAAATAGCAAAAAGACCCTTCGCAAGGCGGAAGTGGAATTCCAAGCGGTGCTCCAGCTGGTTCCCAACGCCCCGCAGCCGCATTGGAGCCTGGGGATTGTGCTGCTCGCGGAGGGGCGTGACCAGGAAGGGGCAAATGAGTTGCGGAAGTTCCTTTCCCTGAACAAGGACCCGAAGCAGGCGGCCCTGGCGCGGCGCTACATTGCGCATCCCGGCCTGGCCCGCGAAACCATCGCGCCGCAGTTTGCTTTCACCTCCTTGCGCGGCCGACAGGTCTCACTGAGCGCGCTGGAGGGCAAGGTGGTGTTGATCGATTTCTGGGCCAGCTGGTGCGAGCCCTGCCGCGACGCGTTGCCCGCCCTGCAGCAACTTTACAAGAAATACGAACAGGAAAGCCGCCTGGTCATCATCAGCGTCAGCGCCGACAAAGATCGCGGCACCTGGAAGTCCTTCGTCGAAAAGAAGCACATGGCCTGGACGCAGTACTTCGACGGGGACGGAGCGCTGTCCAAACTGTTCGGCGTCAACGCGCTTCCCACTTACATCCTGATCGACCCGCAGGGAGGAATTCGCGCCCACCTGATCGGAGAAGGTGGGGGGCAGAGTGCAGAGATCAGGAATCTGGTCAAGAAGAGCCTCCGGGACGCCGCCCCTGCCTCCGGAGAGTGAGCGCGGCGCAAGCGCGTCAGCGGGCGAACGTTGCACAGGCGCCGGGGCGTAGCTTAGAATCGGCTTTATGGGCGCTCACTCGCACTCCCACGCGCACGCGCCGGCGGCGGGTTGGATGGTCAAGCTGGCGCTGCTGGTCACTGCCCTGCTGGTGGTGGCGGAGTTTATCACCGGCCATTTGGGGCACAGCCTGGCGCTGATCAGCGACGGCTGGCACAACCTCACCGACCTGCCTACCCTGGTGCTCGCCTCCCTGGCCCTTTATCTGGAGCGCCGGCCGCCCAACGAGCGCGAGACCTACGGCTACCAGCGCGCCGGCGTGCTGGCGGCGTTCATCAACGCCCTGATTCTGTGCGGAGTGGCGGCCTTCATTTTCTGGGAAGGCTACCGGCGCATGCTGCACCCTGAGCCGGTGGCCACCCGAATGATGTTCTGGGTGGGCGTGGCGGCGCTGGCGGTGAACGGCGGGGTGACGTTCGGGCTAGCGCGCGGGCGGCGCGACCTGAACGTGCGCGCCGTATTTCTCCACTACCTGGGCGACGCCCTTTCCAGCCTGAGCCTCATTGTGGGCGCCTGGCTGATTCAGCGCACGCGTCTGCCCATCCTCGACCCGCTCATCGCCTTCCTCATCGCGGCACTGATTCTCCTGACGGCCATCGGAGTCCTCGCCGATTCCACGCGCATTCTGCTCGAGGGACTGCCCAAAGGCATGAAGCTCGAACAGGTCGCCGCCGCGGTGCTCGCCGTGCCCGGCGTCGAAGAGGTTCACGACATCCACGTCTGGAGTCTCAACGCGCAGTCGCACGCCCTTTCCTGCCACGTGCACATTCTCGACATGCCCACCTCCGAGAGCGAACTCATCGCCCACCACATTCGGCACGCGGTGGCCGAGACCTTTGGGATCACGCACACCACCATCCAGTTCGAGCACACCCATCCTCCCGGCGATTTCCATCGCTACGCGCTCGAGCCCGCCCAAGTGAAGAAGCGCTGAGCGCGGGTTGCACCAAGGGTCTGAAAGTCGGGTCCACTCCAGTACAAAATGTCCGCTTCCCCGCCATTGATGCGGTGAAAGTGTCAGTGCCACGTGCCATTTTGGCCTGTGATGTGTTAAAGTTGTCCGTTGGCCTTGGCCGGCCACTGGAAGAACATCCTCCCGGCCGGTCCCAAACCCAGACGGAGGCAACTCCGCCCGCGAGCTTGCCGAGGGCTCGCCGCATGGTCATCGCCAGCGGTCCCGTTTGCAACCAAGCCCGCGCCCAGCACTACGACGAGGACAATCCATGGTCATCGGAGTTCCCAAAGAAATCTTCCCAGGCGAGCGGCGCGTAGCGCTGGTGCCGGCCGTTTTGGGAAGTTTGCAAAAAGCAGGTTTTGAAGCGCTCATCGAAACCGGCGCGGGCGCCTCGGCGGGCTACCCCGACGCCGACTTCACTGCCAAAGGCGCCAAGATCGCCTCGCGCGACGAAGTGTTCAAGTCCGCGGACATCATCGCCCAGGTGCTCTGCCACGGCGCCAACGACAAGACGGGGCAGGAGGATCTGCCGCGCCTGCGCAAAGGGCAATTCCTGGTGGGCTTTCTGCGCCCGCTGGGGAACGCCAAGACCGTCCAGGACATTGCCGCCACGGGAGCGACCGCGCTGGCGATGGAGCTGATGCCGCGCATCACGCGCGCCCAGAGCATGGACGCGCTCTCCGCCATGGCCACCATGTGTGGATACGAAGCGGTGTTGCTGGGCGCCGAAACCCTGCCGCGCATCTTTCCCATGTTGACCACCGCCGCGGGTACGGTCACGCCGGCGCGCGTGCTGGTGGTGGGCGCGGGCGTCGCGGGGCTGCAAGCCATCGCCACCGCGCGGCGTCTGGGCGCGGTGGTTTCGGCATACGATTTGCGCCCCGCGGTCAAGGAGCAAGTCCATAGCCTGGGCGGGCGCTTCGTGGAGTTGCCCATCGAGGTCAAGGACGCGGAAGACAAGGGCGGCTACGCCAAGGCGCAGGACGAGGCCTTTTACCAGCGCCAGCAGCAGTTGCTGGGCGAGGTGGTGGCGGAAAGCGACGTGGTGATTACCGCCGCCTCGGTGCCGGGCATGAAGGCGCCGGTACTGGTGACGGCGGAAATGGTCGAGAAGATGGCGCCCGGCTCGGTGATCGTGGACCTGTCGGCGGAGCGGGGCGGCAACTGCGCGCTCACCCAGCCCGCGCAGACGGTCATCGAGCACGGCGTGCACGTCATCGGCACCATCAACCTGGCCAGCGCCGTGCCCTACCACTCCAGCCAACTCTACGCGCACAACGTCACTAACTTCCTGAAGCACCTCTTCAAGGACAAGAAAACCGAGCTCGACCTGAGCGACGAGATTACGCGCGAGACCGTGCTGACGCACAACGGCGAAATCGCCAGCCAGCGCGTGCGCGATTTCTACGCACGCCAGGCGCCGGGCAGCAGCTAGAAGACAGGAAGATTATCCGGGCGCGGGCCGCGCCCGGCTCCGCAGTTTGCGAAGGAGGAACCAACCGTGCCTGAAGGCTTCATCAGCAACCTGTACGTGTTCATCCTGGCGGGCTTCGTGGGGTTTGAAGTCATCCGGCGGGTCTCCCCGCTGCTCCACACCCCCTTGATGTCGCTCACCAACGCCCTGGACGCCATCGTGGTGGTGGCGGCCATCATCATCTGCGGCCGGGCGGAATCCAAGCTCTCCATCATCCTGGGAGCGGTGGCGGTGGCCGCCGCCTTCAGCAACATGATCGGCGGATTCCTGATCACCGACCGCATGTTGAGAATGTTCAAACTGAGTGGGCGCAAAAAATCATGACGACCTTTCAGCCGACTTACCTGACCGACTTCTCCTATATCGTCGCCATCGCCCTGTTCATCCTGGCGCTCAAGTGGCTCAGCTCCCCGTCCACCGCCCGGCACGGCGTGCTGGCGGGGGAAATTGGCGCGGCGATGGCGGTGGTGACCACCTTCTTCAACCCCGAGCTAGTGCAGTACCAGTGGATCTTCATCGCCCTGTTCATCGGGCTGATCGTGGGCATCCCGCTGGGCCTGGTGCACATGACCGCCGTCCCCCAACGGACCGCCATGAGCCACGCCTTCGGCGCCCTGGCCGCGGCCACCATCGGCATTTCCGAGTATTACGTGCGCATTCCCCACATCACCAAGTTCGGCATGACGGAAATCGCCATGGAAGTGATCATCGGCTCGCTGAGCTTTACGGGCAGCCTGATCGCCGCCGGCAAGCTCCAGGAGATCCTTCCCCAGCGCCCCATCGTCTATAAGGGCCAGAACTACGTCAGCCTTTCGGTGCTGGCGGCGGCGGTGGTGCTGGCGCTGGTCCTCATCGTGAACCCCAACCTGCCCTATCTGTTCCCGGCGATGGTGGTGGTTTCGCTGCTCTTCGGCGTGATGCTGGTGACGCCCATCGGCGGCGCCGACATGCCCACCGTGATCTCGCTGCTCAACTCCTACGTGGGCCTTTCGGCCGCCTTGCTGGGCTTCGTGCTCAACTCCAAGGTGCTGGTGGTCGCCGGGGCCCTGGACGGGTCTTCGGGCTTCATCCTCTCGGTGATCATGTGCAAGGCCATGAACCGCTCGTTCACCAACGTGATGTTCGGAGCGTTCGGGCAGCTGCAGGTTTCCGCCAAGGCGGAGGACAAGGACCGCACGGTGCGCAGCGCCAACGCCGAAGAGGCGGCGGCGATTCTGGGGGCCGCGAACTCCGTGGTGGTGGTGCCGGGCTACGGCATGGCGGTGGCCCAGGCGCAGCACAAGGTGTGGGAGTTCTGCAAGGCGCTGATCGACCGGGGAGTCAAGGTGGGCTTCGCGATCCATCCGGTGGCCGGACGGATGCCCGGGCACATGAATGTACTGCTCGCGGAGGCGGGCGTGCCCTACGACCTGATCCACGACCTCGACGAGATCAACGAGGACTTCGCCAATACCGACGTCGCGCTCGTCATCGGCGCCAACGACGTCGTCAATCCCGCGGCGCGCACGCAGAAGTCGAGCC
>JBJKQV010000056.1:0-20049 GCA_046704985.1 Terriglobia bacterium | reverse complement strand
CCACCATCATCTCCGGCGGCGCCGCCAAGAAGGCCGCCGAAAAGGTGCGCGAGCAGATTCTCAAGGTCGCTTCCGGCATGCTCGAAACCTCCGTCGACAACCTGACGCTGCGCGACAATCAGGTGTTCACCAAGTGCGAGTGCGAGAAGTCGATCAGCCTCGCCGACGTCGCCATGCACGCCATGTACAAGGAGAAGGTGCAGATTCAGGACAGCGCCTCGCACTACATCACCGACAGTCCGCCGCCCTTCTGCGCGCAGTTTGCCGAGGTCGAGGTGGACACCGAAACCGGCCAGGTGAAGGTCATCGAGCTGGTGACGGCCATTGACGCGGGCGTGGCCATCAACCCCATCCAGGCGGAAGGCCAGGTGGAAGGCGCCGTGGCCCAGAGCCTGGGCTTTGCGCTCATGGAAGACATGGTGCTCGACGCCAAGGGGCGCATGCTCAATCCCAACTTCCTCGACTACAAGTGGCTTTCCTCCAAGGACGTTCCCAAGCTCACCACCATCCTGGTCGAGACCGAGGAGCCGCTGGGGCCTTACGGCGCCAAGTCCATCGCCGAGATCGGCATCAACGCCCCCGCGCCCGCCGTCGCCAACGCCCTCTACCACGCCCTGGGCGTGCGCTTCCGCAAACTGCCCATCCGGCCCGAGGACGTGCTCGCCGCTTTGCGCGAAAAGAGCAAAAATCCCTGAAGCACGCCTCCCTTTTAGGCTTATGAACAATCCTTCCAAGAAGAACCTTTTTGACGCCGCACAGATTGCCGCGGCCGCGCAATCTTACGAAAAGGACATGGTGCGCTTCCTGCGCGACCTGGTGGCCATCCCCGCCGAAAGCAGCCACGAAGGCCCGGTGATCCAGCGCATCCGCCAGGAAATGGAAGCCGTGGGTTTCGACGAGGTGCGTGTCGACCCCATGGGCAACGTCCTGGGGCGCATCGGCTCGGGCAAGAAGATCGTGATGATGGACGCCCACACCGACACGGTGGGCATCGGCGACCCCAAGGAATGGGGCTGGGACCCCTACCGCGGCAAGGTGGAGGACGGCTTCATTTACGGCCGCGGCGCCTCCGACCAGCGCGGCGGCATGGCGAGCATGGTTTACGGCGGCAAGATCATCAAGCAGCTCGGCCTGACGGGCGACTACACGCTCTACGTCGTCGGCTCGGTCCAGGAAGAGGACTGCGACGGCCTGCCCTGGGTCTACATCCTCAAGGAAGACGGCATCCGCGCCGACTGCGTGGTGCTGACCGAGCCCACCAACCTGCGCGTCTACCGCGGGCACCGCGGGCGGATGGAAATCGAAGTCCACCTGCGCGGGCGCTCCTGCCACGCCAGCGCCCCGGAGCGCGGCGACAACCCCGTTTACAAGATGGCGCAGCTGGTGCACGAGGTCGAAGAGCTGAACAAACGCCTGCACACCGACCCCTTCCTGGGCAAGGGAACGGTCGCGGTGACGGAGATCCGCTCGCTTTCGCCTTCGCTGTGCGCGGTGCCCGGCGCCTGCTCGATCCACCTCGACCGGCGGCTGACCGCCGGCGAGACCAAGGAGAGCGCCGTCGAGGAAGTGAAAGCCCTGCCCGGCGCGAAGGGCGCCGAGGTCGAAATCCTGCGCTACGAGCAGCCCAGCTACACGGGCCTCACCTACCCGATGGAGAAGTACTATCCCACCTGGGTGCTGGAAGAGAACCATCCGCTCGTGCAGGCGGCGGTCGAGACTTACCAGGGGCTGCACGGAAAAGCGCCGGTGGTCGACAAGTGGACGTTCAGCACCAACGGCGTGGGCTCGATGGGCATCATGGGCGTTCCTTCCATCGGCTTCGGGCCGGGAGAAGAAGACGTCGCGCACAGCGTCAACGAGCGCATTCCCATCCGCCACCTCGTGGAGGCGGCGCAGTTCTACGCCGCCTTCCCGCTGATTTTCTCCGCCCGCTGAGGAAGCATGGCTGAGCTGGTCCCCATTCCGCTCCCTTTGCTCCTGCGCCGCGCGTTCCTGGAGTACGAGCGGGAAGGGAAGATTTTCGACCTGCCCAAGGCCAAGTTCTTCCGCGGCCTCGAGGGGCTCGACCTCTCCGCGCACTTTCACGGCCGGCGCGCCTCCACGCCGCTCGGCCCCGCCGCCGGACCCCACAACCAGCTCACGCAGAACATCGTGCTTTCGTGGCTGGGCGGCTCGCGCATCATCGAGCTCAAGACCGTCCAGATTCTCGACGAGCTGAAGATCCCGCGCCCCTGCATCGACATCACCAATATCGGCTACAACGTCGAGTGGTCGCAGGAGCTGAAGCTCGAGCAGTCGCTGGGCGAGTACGTGAAGGCCGCCATGCTCATCGAGATCCTGAAAGCTTCGCGGCTGCTGGGCGAGGACGCGGCGCCGCGCAACAACGACACCGTCTTCGACATGAGCGTGGGCTACAACCTGGAAGGCATCAGCTCGCCGCGCGTGCGCGCCTGGATGGAAGGCATGAAGGACGCCCGGCGCCTGATCGACCAGTTCCGCACCACCCTCACCGGGCGCTGGGCGCGCTACCGCGACCTCGACTTCCCCGCCCGCATCAGCGACACGCTGACGCTCTCGACGTTCCACGGCTGCCCCGCCGGCGAGATCGAGGGCATCGTCAACTTCCTGCTCACGGAAATGGACCTGCACGTCTGCGTCAAGCTCAACCCCACGCTGCTCGGGCGCGACCGCGTCGCCCACCTGCTCTACGACGTGCTCGGCTATCACGACATCAAGCTCGACGAAGAGGCCTTCGCCAAGGACCTGCAATTCGACGAGGCGCTGGAGATGCTTCCCCGCCTCGACCGCGTGGCGCGCGCGCGCGGCAAGCGCCTGTCGGTGAAGTTCAGCAACACCCTGGTGGTCAAGAACCACCGCAGCTTTTTCAGCGACGAGGCCATGTACATGTCGGGCCCGCCGCTGCACGTCCTCACCCTCAACCTGGTGAAGAAGTTCCGCGAGCACATGGGCGCGACGATCCCCGTCTCCTTTTCCGCGGGGCTCGACTGGAACAACGTCGCGAACGCCGTGGCCATGAACTTCGTTCCCGTCACCACCTGCACGGACCTGCTGCGCCCGGGCGGCTACGCGCGGCTGATTCGCTATCTCGAGAAGCTCGGCGACAAGATGCGCGCCCTCGAGGTGACCCGCCTGCCCGATTTTGTGGTGCGCTACGCAGGCCAGGGCGAAGCCGCCCTCCGCCAGTCGCTCGCCGCCACGGCCGAGGAGCTGCGCGCGCAGTTGCCGGGCGCGCCGGCCGGCGAGCTGGCGTTGGCGCGCGGGTGGCTGGAAACCGAAGCCGCACCGGCGCTCCAGGCCTGGCTGCAAGCCTCCAATTTGCCGCTCGACGCCGTCTGCGGCGGCATCGCGAAACGGTTCGAGGAAGCCGGCCCGGCGGGAATCTCGCCGGCGGTCGCGGCGGTGGCGCGCCGGGTGATCGAAGGACTGGAACAGGCGCTGGTGGACGCCGCGGGCGCGCTCAACACCCCGCACCTGGTCGACGAAACCACCGCCAACCCGCGCTACAACTGGGAACACAACAAGGGCGTGCCGCGCAAGATCGGCTCCAAGCTCTGGCTCTACGACTGCATCAACTGCGACAAGTGCGTGCCCGTCTGCCCCAACGACGCCAACTTTGTTTACCTGGCCGCGCACGATGAGATCGCCTACGACGACTTCGAGCTGCGGCAGGGCGAACCGGCGCGGCGCGTGCCGGGCGGAGTCCTGAAGGCGCGCAAGGAACATCAGCTGGCCAACTACGCCGACGCCTGCAACGACTGCGGGAACTGCGACGTTTTCTGCCCCGAGGACGGCGGGCCGTACATCGAGAAGCCGCGCTTTTTCGGCAGCCTGGAAAACTACCGCCGCGACGCGGGGCGCAACGGATTCTATTTCGGCTTCCAGGACGGCCTGCCGACGCTTTACGGCACCATCGCCGGCGACGCCTACACGCTCAGCGTCGAGGCCGCGGCCGACCGGGCGCGCTTCGACGACGGCGCG
Source organism: Terriglobia bacterium (assembly GCA_046704985.1). GTDB lineage: Bacteria > Acidobacteriota > Terriglobia > UBA7540 > UBA7540 > JBJKQV01. Next base: position 16,050 of record JBJKQV010000056.1, on the reverse strand, counting down.
GTGGAGGCCCAAATCCGCCTGAGCAGCGGCGAGGTGGTAGGCTGGAAGCCCAAGCCCGGAGCGCCCGCCGGGGCCCACACGCTGCGCATGTTGCCTTACGTGCAGCTCAAGATGCTGATGGAAGCGGTCCGCGACCCCCGGCGCGTTCACTACGTCAACGTCGCGGAACTGGAAAAGGAGGCCGCGAGTGGCCGGTAAGAAAGCCCTGTTCAAAGGCAAGGACTACATCACCACCCAGGAGTGGAGCCGCGAAGAGCTTGAGACCCTGCTCGACGTCTCCGACGACCTGAAGCGCAAGTTCAAGGGGCGCGTGCCGCACCGCTACCTCCCCGACAAGACGATCTTCCTGATGTTCTTCGACAAGTCCACGCGCACCCGCAACTCCTTCGAGGCGGGGATGACGCAACTGGGCGGGCACGCGCACTTCCTCACCTCCGACGTGATGCAGGTTTCGCACGGCGAAGGCCCGCGCGACACGGGCGTGATCCTCTCGCGCTACGGCCACGGCATCGCCATCCGCCACGACCTGATTCCCGGCGAGGGCAACACCTACCTGCGCGAGGTGGCGCGCTGGGCCGACGTCCCGGTCATCAACATGCAGTGCGACGTCGACCATCCCTGCCAGACCCTCGCCGACCTGATGACCATGCGCGAGCAGTTCGGCAAGGACCTGCGCGGGCGCAAGCTGGCGGTGAGCTGGGCCTACGCGCCCAGCTACGCCAAACCCCTTTCGGTTCCCCAGGGCCTCATCATGCTCATGCCGCGCTTCGGCCTGGACGTCACCCTGGCGCACCCGCCCGAGTACAAGCTCATGCCCGAGACGCTGGAAGCGGCGCGCGAGAACGCCCGCCAGGCGGGCGTGAAGTTCGAAATCGTGGACTCGATGGAAGAGGCCTTCCGTGGCGCCGACGTGGTGATTCCCAAGAGCTGGGGATGCCTGAGCATGGGCTCCAAGCCCCAGGAGTCGCTCGAAATCGCCAAGAAGTACCGCCACTGGATCACCGACGAGGCCAAGATGAAGCTCGCCAAGCCCGGGGCGCGCTACATGCATCCCCTGCCCGCCGACCGCGGCAACGAGGTCACCGACCAAGTGCTCTACGGCCCGCAGTCGGTCATCTTCGACGAGGCGGAAAACCGCCTGCACACCGCCAAGGCGATCATGGCGCTCACCATGGCCGACCAGGAGATCGCTTACGAGACCGGCGGGGCCGCTTAGTCCCCCGGCCCGGACCGCCCATGATTATCCGCAACGCCCGCGTCGTCACCCTCGACGCCCGTAATCGCGTGCTCGATTCGGGCGCGGTGGAAATCCGCGCCGACGGCTCCATCGGCTGGGTCAAGCCCGACCGCGCGGTGCGCCGCGCCTCCGGCCGCGTGCTCGACGCGCAAGGCCGCCTGCTCATGCCGGCGTTGATCAACGGGCACACGCACCTCTACAGCACCCTGGCGCGCGGCATGCCGCTGCCCGGCCGGCCACCCAAGAACTTTCCGGAAATCCTCAAGAAGCTCTGGTGGCGGCTCGACCGCGCCCTGAACGACGAAGCCGTCTACACCAGCGCCCTGGTGGGCCTGATCGATTCCGCCAAGTCGGGCGTGGGGACGCTCGTCGACCACCACTCGAGCCCCAACGCCTGCCCCGGAAGCCTCGACCTGGTCGAAAAGGCGTTTCGCAAGGTCGGCCTGCGCGGCGTCTTGTGCTACGAAACCTCCGACCGCAACGGCCGCCGGCAGGCCGAGGAGGGCTTGCGCGAGAACGTGCGCTTTATCGAGCGCGCGCGCCGGCAGCGCGACGGCATGATCGCCGCCTGCTTCGGCCTGCACGCTTCCTTCACGCTCAGCGACCGCACGCTGCGCGCCTGCGTGGAAGCGAACCGTTCGCTCGGCGCCGGGTTCCACATCCACGTGGCCGAGGACCACTGCGACGTCGCGGACGCGCTGCGCCGCTCGGGCAAGACTCCCGTCGCGCGGCTGCGCGGCCTGGGCATCCTCGACGAGCGCGCCCTGGCCGCCCATTGCCTGCACGTCACCGGCCGTGACATCACATCGCTCGCCCGCCACCGCATCAACGTGCTGCACAACCCCCAGTCGAACTGCAACAACGCCGTGGGCGCCGCCCCGCTGCTCGAGATGTTCCGCCGGGGCGTGCGCGTGGGGCTGGGCTCGGACGGCTACACGCCGCGAATGTGGGAGGAATTCAAGACCGCCTTCCACGTGCAGAAGTTGCGCGCCCGCGACCCGCGCGTGGGCTATGCGGAAGCCTACGCCGCGGCGCTCCTCAACAACCGCGCCATCGCCAAGAAGATTTGGGGCATGGAGCTCGGCCGCATCCAGACCGGCGCGCGCGCCGACCTGGTGCTGGTGGACTACTTCCCTCCCACCCCCCTCGACGGCCGCAACCTGTTCGGGCATTTTCTGTTCGGGATTGCGCAGGCGCCCGTCGACACGCTGATCGTCAACGGACGCTTGGTGGTGCGCAACAAGCGCTGCGTCAACGTGGACGAGCGCGCGGTGGCCGAAAAGGCCGCCCGCGTGGCGCGCGCCGTTTGGAAAAGATTCTGACGCCCTATCCCGCCCGCGCGGCGGATGGATTGGAGAGACCTTGAGCAAAACGATTTTCGGCCCCACCTACGAAGAGATGCTGCACCCCGAAAAGTTGCCGGAGAGCGTGCGCCGGCAAGCCGCTGCGGCGCGCGCCGACGAGCTCGACCCCGCCAACCTGTTCAACATCACCTGGCGCGGCCCCGACGCGCGCATCCGCCACGTCGTCCTGCCCAAGCAGCTGACGGGTGTGGACGCCAACATCGTGGTGCTGGTCGGCCACTACTTCCCTTCCGGCAGCCACAAGGTGGGCCCGGCTTACGTCACGCTGATGGAAGACGAGCTGGCCAGGAAGATCGAACCCGGCCTGAGCACCATGATCGGCCCTTCCACCGGCAACTTCGGCATCGGCGTCGCCTACATCTCGCGCCTCAAGAATTTTCCCGCCATCGTCATCATGCCCGACCAGATGAGCGCCGAGCGCTACGAGCGCATCCGCCGCTACGGCGGCGAACTCGACCTGACGCCGGGCACGGAAAGCGACGTCATCCTGGTGCTGGAGCGCACGCGGATTTATCGCCAGGATTCGCGCAATAAAGTCCTGGCGCAGTTCGAGCTGCTGCCCAACTACCGCTTTCACCGCTACGTGACCGGGCGCAGCGCCCTGGAAGCGGCGGCGGGTTACGGCAACGGGCGCGTGGCGGCGTTTGTGGCCGCGCCCGCCTCGGCGGGAACGCTGGCGGCGGGCGACGAAATCAAGGCGCGCTTCCCCGAGGCCGTCCTCTGCGCGCTGGAGCCCCAGGAGTGCCCGACGCTCTTCAACAACGGCCGCGGGCAGCATCGCATCGAGGGCATCGGCGTCAAGATGGTGACCCTCATCCACAACGTCCTCAACACCGACTACGTGATGCTGATTCACGACGACGATTGCGTCGTAGGGCTGGAACTCTTGCAGCGCCGCCGCGCGCTGCTGGAGCGCAAGCTGGCGCTCCCCGCCGGCGCGCTCAACGGGATCGCGGACTTGTTCGGCATCTCGACCGTCTGCAACATCCTGGGCTCGATTCGCACCGCGCGCCTGCTGGGCCTGGGGCCGAAGGACAACGTCGTCACCATTGCCACCGACGGCTTCGACCGTTACGCTTCCGTGCTCGCCGACCTCGAGAAGCGCCGCGGGCCGTTCACCGAGCCGGCGCTCGAGAACTCATTCGAGGCCATCTTCCGCGCCGCCGACCGCGCGCAGTTTCTCGACGTCCGCTCGCGCGAGCAGAAGCAGCGCCTCTTCGGTTACAAGGAAGACGTCTGGAGCACCTTCGGCTACTCGCACGATTATCTGGAGAGCATGAAGTCGCAGGATTTCTGGGAGGAAGAGTTCGCGAAGATTCCCGCCCTCAACACTCAGCTCGAGCAGGAACGCGCGCGGGGGTAATCCCTCCGCCGCGTCCTCAGTGCACGAGCAGCATGACGCCGGGGACGAGAAGAACAAAGTCGGCCAGCACGCGCAGCGCGTCGGGAGAAAGTCGCTCCCGGCGCCTTCCCACCATCAACAGCCCCAGCGCTCCCAGCGCCACGGCCGGCAGCACCAGCCGCGCCGCGCTCGCCCCCAGCACCGGCACGAAGGCGCTCGCGGTCAGCGCCACTCCCGCCGCCGCCTCGACGGGACGCCGCCCCAGCGCCGCGCTCCAGGGATGGAGCTCCGGCGCGCGGCGCGCGCGCACCCGCTCATACTCCGACTCCTCGATGAGCGCGGTATTGATCCAGCAGGCCAGCACGAAAAGCGCCCAGGCGAAAATCACCGGGAGCGTGGGAAAAGACGCCTGCCACACCGGAAGCAGGCAGCCGGCGGCGAACAGTACCGCCACCGCCAGCTCTTTGGGAAGCCAGCGGCGCCGGTGCGCCGGCACGAAGTGCACCAGGGCGAAATAGAGCGCTACCGCCCCCAGCATTCCCAGGCCGTGGAGGACGGTGCCGGCGTCAAGGCGCGTCCAGGCCAGCCACGCGCCCAGCAGCGAACCCGCCGCCAGCAGGGGCACGAACGCGTGCCCGTGATCGCGATAGAAGTTGTGACGCGGCGCCACCTCCTGCGGCGGGCGAAGCTGCCGCGCGTCGAGCAAGCGGTCGGCAACGTAGAGAAGCCACACGGCCAGCCCCAGGCAAAGGGTCGTGGCCGGCGTCACGCTCAGCCGCGAGGAGCGCGCGAAGAGCAGCTCCCACACCACCGCCACCAGCGGCGCGTCCCGGCTCAGCAGGTTCGGCCACAGCCAGAGCGGCGCCCGCCGGTCGTCCGCGGGCAGGCGCGCCGCAGCGCCGCCTCCCTGCTGCTCCTCGTTCGTCAGCTTTTTTGAATCGCCCATCAATCTTGCCTGTTCATTAGATGGCCGGGCGCGTCCGCCGGATGCGCGCCGCTCACGCCCTGGTGCGGAAGTTTTCAGTAAACAAACGGCACAAACTTCCGCGTGCGGCGCGCGTAGTCGTCGAACGCAGCGCCGTAGTGGGCGCGCAGGTGGCGGTCGAGCTCGGGAATGTTGAAAAAGACAAACCCCGCAGCCATCAGCAGCGGCACCGCGAGCGTCCACACGACGCCGGTCGCGAGCGCATAGCCGGTAAAGAGCAGCTCGTCGCCGAAATAGTTGACGTGCATGGCCCACCGGAAGAAGCCGCCGGTATAGAGCCGACCGGCGTTTTCGGGGCGCTGCTTCCAGAGCTTGCGCTGCAGCTCCGACCCGCTGTTGAGCACCGAGCCGGCCACGTAAAGCAGCGCGCCCGCTGCCGCACCCCATCCCAGCTCGCCGGCGCGGGTGCCGCCCGAGTAGGCGAACACCAGGTGCAGAATCGCCACCCACACGCCGACGACCGTGGTTTCTTTCCAATCCATTTTGCGCTTGAGCAGATAAAAAGTGGTGCAGACCACGCGCAGGAAATAGATTCCCGCGCACGCGGCGAGCAGCCAGCGCCGCGCCGGGGCCGCGAGGGTTACGGCGGCTCCCCGCCAGGCCGCGACGACGTTCAACCCGCCGCCCACCAGCAGCCAGATGGCCAGCGCCACCGCCGCCAGGTGCACGGCGGTCAGGAAAACACGCGGCGCCAGGGACCGATCGTACTCGCCGTGCAAGGGCTCAACCTCCCGAAGAGTTTCGCCGCCCGGCCTTCCGCGCTACAATGCCGGCATGCTGAAGATTCGAAATGCCACCGTCGAAGACGTTCCGCTCATCCTGGAATTCATCCGCGACCTCGCCGAATACGAGAAAGAACCGCAATCCGCCGTGGCGACGGAGGAAGATCTGAAACGCCACGGGTTCTCCGCACAGCCCAAGTTCCGCGTGGTGATCGCGGAATGGGAAGGCGAACCGGCGGGCTTCGCGTTCTTCTTCTACCACTTTTCGACCTGGCGCGGAAAGCCCACGCTGTTTCTCGAAGACCTGTTCGTGCGCCCGCGCTTTCGCCGCAAAGGCATCGGCAAGGCGCTGCTCGTCTACCTGGCGCGGCTGGCCCGCCAGGAAGACTGCGGGCGCTTCGAGTGGCAGGTGCTCGACTGGAACACGCCCTCCATCCGCTTCTACGAGTCGCTGGGCGCCCAGGTGATGAAGGCGTGGCTCACCATGCGCGTTAGCGACGAAGCGCTGGAGAAGCTGGCAGCGCTCGCCGCTTAGGCGCGTCAGTTGCTGCAGCGCCGCTCCCGAAGGGCTGTAGCGCCGGTCTATGACCGGCGATCCAGGCGCCGTCCTGCCCGCGCGCGGATATTCAGGCCAATTTCCGCACACGCGCGTGCAGGCGCCCCAGCGCCTCGGCAAAGATTTCCGGCCGGGGCAGCAGGCTCACCACCAGGTGTCCGTCCGCAGCAAAATCAAAAAAGTGTCCGGGATGCACGTAGACACCGTCCTCGCGCAGCAGCTCCAGCGCCCACTCCTCGTCGCTGCGTGTCGCGGGCAGCCGCAAGACCGCGTACCAGCCGCCTTCCACGTGCAGGCGGCCGAGCGGCGCCTCGCGCGCCAGTTCGGCGTCGAGGCGGCGCAGATTCTCGAGCACGCGCGCCAAAACCTGCGGCTGCATGGCGCGCCGCAAGTCGAGCAGCTTCGGCAGGGCCAGAGCTAGCGGCGCGCTCACGGAAAGATAGGTGTCTGCGATCACCTCCAGGCGCGCCATCGCCCGCCGCCGCGCCTCCTCAGGTCCGCTCACCACGAGCCACGCCAGCTTCATCTGTGGCAGAGCGGAAATCTTGGAAAGCCCGGAAAGCGTGAAAGTGAGCACGCGGTTTTCCGCCGCGTGGGTCGGAACGCGCGGGCCCGAGGGGTGAGCGGGAACGTCGGGTGCGTGCGCGTAGTCGGCAAACACCTCGTCGGCCACCAGCGCCAGGCCGTGCCGGCGGCAATACGCAACCAGCGCCTCCAACTCCCGCGCGCGCACAAACGAACCAGTGGGATTGTTGGGGTGAACGCCCAGCAGCGCCCCCACGCGTCCGGGGCTCGCCGCCTCGAGCGCCGCGAGGTCCACCCGCCACTCGTGGTCATAGACCAACCGGTAGGACTCGAGCTCCAGGTCGTTGAGCCGCGCCAGAAAATCGAACAGAGGGTAGCTCGGCGCCGGCGCCAGAATCGCGTCGCCGGCGTTCCCGAGCAGCCGGAAGACGTAGGAATATGCTTCGCTGGTACTGCCGGTCAGGAAAATCTGCTGCGGGTCGACCGCGGCGCCGCGCTCGGCGTAGTAAGCGGCCACCGCCTTGCGCGCTTCCAGCAGCCCGCGCGGGTCGGGATGGTACTCGAGGCTCCGCGGGTCGCCAAGCGCCGCCAGAATTTCCACCTGCGGATAATCGAAGCCGCAGCGGGTGGGATTCGATTCGGTGAGGTCCAGGATATCGCCGCCCGCGCGCCGCCGCTCGTCGAGCGCCCGCGCCAGGCGGTTCGCCTCCAGACTCCATCCCGTGCGCTCCGCAAACATTCCCGCAGCATGACCCGCCCGCCGCGGTTTGGCAAGCCTTTCCGCGCCACCCGGGCGCCGGGAGCGCCTGCAAGGCGCGTGCTATACTGGATGGGAATTTCGCCGACACGGAACGACCGATGAAGAAGACCCACCCCATTCCAACGGCCCGCCGCGCGCGCGCCGGTGCCGCCGCGCCGCCAGCGCCCTGGCACAACTCGCGCTTCATGAAAGCCTGCCGGCGGGAACGCGTGGATGCGACGCCCGTCTGGCTGATGCGCCAGGCGGGGCGCTACATGAAGGAATACCGAGCGCTGCGCGCCCGCGTGCCTTTTCTGAAACTCTGCAAGTCGCCGCAGAAAGCGGCGGAGATCACCGTACACGCCGCCGAGCGGCTGGGAGTGGACGCGGCGATCATCTTCGCCGACCTGCTGCTGATTACCGAGCCGCTGGGTTTTGAGCTGAGTTACGGTCTCGGCGAAGGGCCGCGCCTGCGCCCCGCTCTGCGCGCCGCCAGCGACGTCGCGCGGGTGCGCGAGCTCGAAGACCTGGGCGCGCTCGAATATCTCTTCGAGGCCATTCGCCTTACCCGCCGCGAGCTCGACGCGCGCTTGCCGCTTATCGGCTTTGCCGCCGCGCCCTTCACCCTGGCGTCGTATCTCATCGAGGGCGGCGGATCGCGCAACTTCCGGCACACCAAGCACCTGATGTACCACCACCCCGGAGCCTGGCGCGATCTGATGGAGCGCCTGGCGCGCGCCCTGGCCCGTTACGCCAACGCTCAGGTGGCCGCCGGCGCGCAGGCGCTGCAGATTTTCGACAGTTGGGTGGGCTGCCTGGGACCCGCCGATTACCGCGAGTTCGTGCAGCCCTACTCGCGCCTGCTGCTCAAGGCGATTACGCCGCAAGTGCCGGTGATCCATTTCGGAACGGGCACGGCGATGCTGCTGGAAGCGATGCGCGACGCGGGCGGGCAGGTGATCGGGCTCGACTGGCGCGTGGAGCTGGACGAAGCCTGGGCGCGCCTCGGCCGCAAGGTCGGCGTGCAAGGCAACCTCGATCCGCTGGCGCTGTTTGCCGGCCGCGATTTCCTGCGCTGCCGCACGCGCCAGATCCTGAAGCAGGCCGCCGGGCGTCCCGGGCACATCTTCAACCTCGGCCACGGCATCCTGCCCGAAACCCCCGTCGAGAACGTGGTGGCGCTGGTCAAGATGGTGCACGAGATGAGCAGCCGGCAGCGTTCATGAGCGAATCGCCCCAGACTTCCGCCGCTCCTCCCGCCCGCCGCGGCGTGCTGCTGCTCGCCCACGGCGCGCCCGACCGTCTGGAAGACATTCCGCAATTTCTCCTCAACGTGCGCGCGGGCCGCAAGCTTCCCGACCCCGTGGTGCGCGAGATCGTGCACCGCTACGAGCTGATCGGCGGCGGCTCGCCGCTGCTCGCCATCACCGAACGGCAGGCGGCGGCGCTCGCGCGCGAGCTGGGCGAGCCGGTCTACGTGGGCATGCGCAACTGGAAACCTTTTGTCGCCGAAACCGTCGAGCGCATGGCGGCGGACGGCATCGAGCAGGCGGTGGCGGTGTGCCTGGCGCCGCAAAATTCGCGCACCAGCATCGGGCTTTACCGCAAGGCCCTGGAGGAAGCTCGGGCGCGCTCGGCGCCCGCGATGCATGTGGATTTCGTGGAGAGCTGGCACGACCACCCGGGCCTGGTGGCGGCGCTCGCCGGAAAAGTCGAAGCCGCGCTGGCGGCCGTGGGAAAAGAGTTTGGCCGCGCGGTGCCGCTGATTTTTACCGCTCACAGCGTTCCCGAGCGCACCATTGCCGCCGGCGACCCCTACGAGCAGCAGGTGCGCGAGACGGCACGGCTCGTGGCGGAAGCGGTCGGCCCGGCGCGCCTGCCCGGCTACCGGCTGGCGTTTCAGAGCCAGGGAATGACTGCCGAACCCTGGATCGGCCCGCGCGTGGAAGCGGAAATCGACGCCCTGGCCGCGCAAGGGCGCCGCGAAGTGCTGCTGGCGCCGGTGGGCTTTGTCGCCGACCACGTGGAGATTCTCTACGACATTGACGTGCTCTTCCGCGACTACGGGCGCGAGCGGGACGTTGAGGTGCGCCGCACCGAATCGCTGAACGACAGTCCGCGATTCGTCCAGGCCCTCGCCGCGCTGGTCAGCGGGCGGAGAGACGCATCGGGAGGCGGACGTTGAGCGCCGCCCCGCGCCGCATCGTGGTGATCGGGGGAGGCATGTCCGGCCTCTCCGCCACCTACACGCTGGCCCGCGCGCGCCGCGCCGGAGCACCCGTTGAAGAAACGTTGGTGGAAAGCGCGCCGCGGTTGGGGGGCGTCGTCCAGACCGGCCACGCGGAAGGCTGCGTGCTCGAAGCGGGGCCCGACAGTTTTCTGGCCGAAAAACCGGAAGCGGCGGCGCTGGCCCGCGAGCTGGGACTGGGCGAGGCACTGCGCGGCTCAAACGACGGCGCGCGCCGCACCTACATCCTGCATCGCGGGCGCCTGCGGCCGCTGCCGGAAGGGTTGATGCTGCTGGTGCCTACGCGCCTGTGGCCCATCGCCTCAACGCGCTTGCTGCCGCTGGGCGCGAAGCTCGGAATGGCGCGCGAGCTCTTCCGGCGCCCGCCTGCTCATCCCGCCGAAGACGAATCGGTGGCCGATTTCGTGCGCCGGCATTTTGGCGCCGCCATGCTCGACAATATTGCCGCGCCGCTGCTGGCGGGAGTTTACGGCGGCGACTCGGAACGCTTGAGCGTGCGCTCCGTGCTGCCGCGCTTCTGGAAGATGGAGCGCGAGCACGGCAGTCTGACGCGCGCCACGCTCGGCGCCATGCGCAAGCGCCGCCGGCGCTCGACGCCCGCGCCGCCGCTCTTTATGACCTTGCAGGGCGGCCTCGCGCAACTAGCCGAAAAGTTGCGCGCGCAACTGGAGGGCTCGCGCCTGCTGCTCGGCCGCCGGGCGGAGAGATTGGAAATCCTTCCGGATGCGCCGCGCGCCCGCTGGCGCGTGCACCTGGAAGGAGACGAGACGCTGGAGGCCGACGGGGTCGTCCTGAGCCTGCCCGCGGCAGCCGCCGCGCGGCTGCTCGAGAGCGCGCATCCCAAGCTCGCGGCGCTGCTCGGCGCAATTCCTTACACCTCGGCGATGACCGTGACCCTGGGCTACGAGGCCGGCCAGGCGGCGGGGCTTCCTCCCGGCTTCGGCTTTCTGGTGCCCGCCCAGGAGAAGCGCCGCCTGCTCGCCTGCACGTTCGTGCATCGCAAATTTCCGGGGAACGTCGCCAAAGACCGCGCGCTGCTGCGCTGCTTCTTGGGCGGGGCGCGGGACCCGGCGGCACTGGAGATGAGCGACGAGGAAGTTCTGGCCACGGTGCGGCGCGAGCTCGAGGAGATTCTGCGCTTTTCCCCGCCGCCGCGCTTTGTGCGCGTTCATCGCTGGAAGGATTCCATGGCCCAGTACGTGATCGGGCACGCGGCGCGCCTGAAGGCCATTCACGAAGAGTTGGAAAGGTTTCCCGGCGTCGCCCTGGCGGGAAACGCCTACTCGGGCATCGGAATTTCCGACTGCATCCGCACCGGCCGCGCGGCGGCGGAGCGCCTGCTGGCACACCCACAATAACGCGCGGCGCTCATCGGCAGCTCGAACCGTGCGCCATCATCCACAAGGCAGAGAACTGGGCGGAGGGTAGAACGGCAGCGCCGTGACCGTGGCGGCGGCGCCCGAGGCGAGTTGAAGGGTGGTTCCGGGCGCCGAGAATTCGCGGCGTACGTAAGCGAGAGCCAGGTTCTTGCCCAAGGTGGGCGAAAGGCAGGCGCTGGTCACTTCGCCGGCGGCTTTGTCTTGCGCGCTGAGCGCTTCGCCCGCAGCGGGCGGCGCCGCGGCTTCCACGAATAGTCCCACCAATTTCCAGTTGACGTGCCCGCGGCTGCGCGAGCGCTCGACGATTTCCTGGCCCACGTAGCAGCCCTTGTTGAAGCTGAGAGCGGCAAAGAGATTGGCTTCCAAAGGCAGCGTGTCCTCGCCGAGGTCCTGCCCGTAGCGAGGCATCCCCGCCTCGATGCGCAGGCTCTCGAGCGCCCGGGTGCCGCAGGGCCGCGCGGCAAATTCTTCCGCCGCCGCGCCCAGCGCCTGCCACGCGGACGCCAGGCCCGCCGCGTCCGTCCAAAGCTCGTAGCCCTCCTCGCCCGTCCAGGAAGCGCGCGCCACGCGCAGCGACGTGCCCGCGAACTCAGCGCTGATGTGCGCGTACTCGTCAAGCGAGGGGATTTCGAGCTGCAAGGCGCGGGCGCAGAGAGCCCGCGATTGCCTCCCCTGCACCGCCAGGGCGTAAAGCTCCAGCGGCTCGAACTCCAGCCGCTCGCCGATGACGTAGCGCTTCAAACCTTGCAGGGTTTTCTCGCGCAAGTCGGCGTCGGTCGAAATGAGCAGAGAGTCTTCGGCGCAGTAGACGCGGAAGTCGGCGAGGATGTGTCCCTGGGGATTGAGAAGCGCCGCGTACGTTCCCTGCCCGGGCGCGAGACTGAGGATGTCGTTCGAAACGATGCGGTGCAGAAACTTGGCGCGCGTCGGGCCCTTCAAGGAGAGCAGGGTGCGAAAGGAAAAATCGAAATAGCCCGCCGATTCACGCACCGCGCGGTGCTCGTCGGCGGCGCCGGAAAAGACCTCGGGCAGGAGCGCGCCGTGATACTCGGCGAGCGCGGCGCCCTGCGCGCGGTGGGCGTCGGCGAGCGGGCTGTGAACGAGTTCGGCCATTTAGCTGCGCCTCAAGTAAGCGGAAATCAGAATCACCACCATGGCCAGCGAGAAGGCGATGGAGAGCCACATCTCGCGGCGAGCGCGAAAGCGCTCAAAAACCTTTCCCGGCAGGGTGAGCAGCAGGACAATCGCGAAAACGCCGAAGGCGAGCAGGATTTTGACGCTCAGCAGCTGCCAGGCGCGTCCCCAGGCGACTTCCCAGTAGTAAGCGCGCACGTTGTAGAGTCCCGAGCCGAGGAGCAGCACGACGGCCGCCCAACTGACCCAGCGGAAGCGGTCGAAAATGCTGCGCAACAGGGCGCGGCGCTGCTCGGCGGGAAGCGGACGCGAGCCGGGCAGGAGCAGAAAGAGCACGAAGGCCATCCCGCCGACTCCCACCACCGCGGCGCTCAGATGCACCCATTGCATGAAGGTGGACATTCAGAATCCCCGGATGGGCGGGATGGAATTGCCGCGCGCCCGGCTGCTCACGAGGCGGCGCCGGCAAGCGAATCGATTTGGCGGGCGAGCTCGAAATCTTTCTCCGAAACGCCCCCTTCGCTGTGCGTGGAGAGGGCGACGCCCACCACGTTGTAGTTAATGGTCAAATCGGGGTGGTGCGCGGCCTTCTCCGCCGCCTCCGCGACCCGGTTGACGAACGCGATGGCGGGCATGAAGGACTTGAACGAATAGCGTTTGTGAATGGCTTTCCCTTGGTGCGACCAGTCGTGCAGGCCTTTGAGCTTCTCATGGATTTCCGCTTTGCTCAGTGCCGCCACGAAACCTCCTTGGTATGGACCGCGGGCGCCCAGCGCGTCCAGGGGGCCGCTTCCGGGTGCCGCAGCTTCTGCCGCACGAAGCGGCAAAGATCGCTGGAGCGGTAGCGCCCCGCTTCCACCGGAAAGCGCGGCTTGCCCGCCAGCCAGCGCGATTCTACCCCTTCCCAGGCGCGCGCGTCCAGGCGCGATTCGACGGGCACCAGCGCGTCGGCGCTCGCCAGGTGCTCGCGCGCCGAGGGCTTGAAGTCGCGCCGCGCGCTGTCCAGCACCGCCACGTGCACGTCGGGACGCAGGTAGTCGAGAATGCTGTTGCTCTCGATCATCACCGACCCGGTGGCGCGCAGCGCCTCTTCCAGCTCGGGCAGCGCCTCGCCCAAGCATCCCTGGCGCACCCGTAGCCAGAGCGAGCGGCGCGCGCCGGCGGCCAGAAAGCGCGCCGTGTCGGTCGAGCCCTGCGTGTCCGATTCTTCGCTAAGCACGAAGGCGTGCTCGGTGGGCGCGCACCCGCACGGCTCGCCGTCCAGTGAGCAGATGCCGTGGCCGTATTGCGTGATCTTGACCGCCGTCCAGCCGAACGTGCGCAGGCCGTGAATCAGCCCCGCCATCACCGCCGTCTTGCCGATGTTCCGCGAGTGTCCCCCCACCACTACGACTCTCATGGCCCCACCTTCCCCATGCCTGGATAACCCGAGTCTAAGACTCGGCGCGCAGCAAGTCAACGCGGGTTGGGGGTTAGCTCTACGCAGGGCAAAGCTGCTGCACCCGCGGTTACAGCGGTCCTACGCACAAGGCCGGGTGGTTGGCCATCGCAGCAGCATCACCACTCCAACCTCTTGACAGACTCCCGTTGTAGGTCTAGTTTTGGGCACAAATACCGCGCAATCCGGTGGCCCTCTGCACGCGGTTCTTGGTGTAGAGCGGAATGTTCGGGGCGAGGGTGCTCAACAGCCAAGGATTCACTCGCCGCTTCTCAATGTAGCGCGACACGAAAGACCGACTTTAGACAGGCTAGCTAAACCTCAGGGCAATTTATCGCGAAAGACATCTTAGAGTCACCCACGGAGGTGCCTTATGCATTCCGAGAGACTTCTCATCTGGATAGCCTTGGTCTGTCTGACCGGTGCGGCCGCACCCTGCGCACAGCAGAGCTCGGCGGTCGCGGAACCGCATGCGGCCTCCGCAACTCAGCCGCAAGCGGCCATCAGTCTCCAGCCGGCAAATCTGCCGACAATCGTTCCCCGACTGATCAGGTTCAGCGGGGTACTAAGGAATCTGACCGGGAAGCCTATCTCGGGCCCGGTGGACGTGACCTTCACTTTGTACTCGCAGGAAGCGGGCGGGAACGCGCTCTGGTACGAGACGCAGACTGTCGAAGCCGACGCGCACGGCCGCTACACCGTGTTGTTGGGTTCGATGTCGCCGCAGGGCGTGCCCATGGAGTTGTTCACTTCCGGCGAGGCGCACTGGTTGGGCGTGATGGTTCAGGGCCTGCCCGAACAGCCTCGGGTGCTGCTGGTGAGCGTACCTTATGCCATGAAGGCCGGCGATGCCGAAACGTTGGGCGGCAAGCCCGCTTCGGCCTACATGCTGGCGCCAGCCTCGGGATCGGATTCCAGCACCACGACAAGTACCACGACGACGCTGTCGAATCTGGTGACTGCCCCGCAGTCGAACGCCGTGACCAGCACTTCCACCAGTCCGACGCCGCAGGCGATCACCGCAGGGGGCACGGCCAACTATCTGGCCGGGTGGGTGGACGCCAGCACGCTGGGCAATTCGGCCCTCTACCAGGACTCTTCCAGCAACGGCATCGGGGTGGGGACGACGACGCCGAAGTCGGAGATGGATGTAGCCGGGGGGCTGACGGTGGGCTCCTACGCGGGGGCTTACGCGGCGCCTGCGAACGGGCTGCTGGTGAGCGGGAACCTGGGGATTGGCAGCTATCTGGCGGGAGGAGCGGGCTACAAGCTCGATGTGCGCAACGGGCCGCTCACCCTGCGCTACGGCGGGCCGGGAGTCTACCCGTCGGCGGGGGACGAGTTTAGGACCAACAATGGGAGCTTCGCGCTGAACTCGCAAGGGTGGAACAACGCCTACGTGTTCAGCACCAACACGGGAGTGACGGCGGCCACGCACAACACGGACGGACTGATCCTGACGGCGTCGTGGGGCGCGCAGGCCTACGGGGTCACAGCGCTGAAGCTGAAGGCGCAGGGAGGAACGGGCGGCATCAGTTTCTACACGGGGAACGGCAGCGCGGTGCCCACCGAGAAGGTCACGATTGCCAGCAACGGCTACATGGGAATCGGAACAACTTCGCCCTCGAGCGCGCTGGACGTGAACGGCACGGTAACGGCTACCTCGTTTGTGGGCGACGGCTCGGGGCTGACCAACGTCGGCAGTTCGAGCACCGTGATCGTGGGCTCAACGGCCACCCTGAGCGGCGACCTGAGCTTACCAGCCACCAATTCCGCGGGAACTGCGGGGGTCATCGCCCTGAACGGCGCGCCCTTTATTCACGCCTACGGCACCCACAACACCTTCGTCGGGCAGGGCGCAGGCAACTTCAGCACCACGGGCACCGACAACACCGCCAGCGGCTCCGGCGCGCTTTCCTCCGGCACCACAGGCTACGGGAACGCGGCCCTCGGAGCTTATGCGCTCTTCTTCAATACCACGGGCTACGAAAACACCGCCAGCGGGGACCACGCGCTCGACTCGAACACCACGGGCTACTCCAACACCGCCAGCGGGGCCAGCGCGCTCTACAGCAACACCACGGGCAGCGACAACACCGCCAGCGGCGTACAGGCGCTCGTCTCCAACACCACGGGCAGCTACAACACCGCCAGCGGCGACGGCGCGCTCTTCTACAACACCGCGGGCCAGTATAATACTGCGGTAGGGAACGGCGCTCTTCTTTCGAACTGCCTGAACGTGTCAGGCACTTGTGGCGCGACCGGAAATACGGGGCTCGGCTCAAATGCGGGCTTCCCGAACGTGAGCGACGGCAATGAGACGGGCTCGTACGACACCTTCCTCGGCGCTTACAGCGGACCGGCGTCCGGCGGCCTTAGCA
>JBJKQV010000055.1:0-8296 GCA_046704985.1 Terriglobia bacterium | reverse complement strand
AGCCCATGTTGACGTGGAAAAAGATGTGCCGGCTGTCGGGGCTCCATTGCAGGTTACCGTAAATCACCACCTTCGTGTGGCTGAGCAGGCGCGCCCCACCGCCGGGCAAATCCACCAGGTAGAGGCCGTAGGGCTCGATGGAATCCATGCGCTCGGAGCGCGAGTCGGTGGCAAAGGCCAGCCGGTGGCCGTCCGGGGAAGCGCGGAGCTGCTCGACGCGGTAGGTGCTGGTGGCCAGCTTGTGCGGTTGGGCGGCCGGGGGAGGCTTGACCATGGGGTCGCGCTGCGCGGCCAAGGCAGCGGCCACGTTTAGGCTGAAGATCGTGTCGCCGCGCTCCGCGGCGCGATATTGGATGACGTCCTTCCATTCCTTCTTGTAGGCTTCCTTCTGCTCCTTCGTCCAGGGATCGCGGGTGGCAAAGTAGAGGGTGGCGGAGTCGGCCGACCAGGCGAAGGCGTGGATGCCCTCGTCGCCGCAGGTCAGGGCAATCGCTTCGCCGCCGCCGGGGGCGATCACGTAGAGTTGTTTGACGCTCTTGGCCTCGCCGCTCTCCTCATCCTCATCCGCCGCGGCGGTCGGGCGCGGGCGGTCGGAGAGAAACCCGACCCACTTTCCGTCCGGCGACCACTGCGGGTCGGTATCGTGTCCGGACTGGGTGAGGGGAATGAGCGCACCGCCCTTTTCGCCCTCGACGTTGTAAAGCCATAGGTCGTTGCGGAAGCGGTTGCCTTTCCAGTCGGGGCGCTCGGTCACCAGCACTACCTGGCGGCCGTTGGGCGAGACTTTGACGCTGTTGAAATAGACCCAGTTGAAAAACTCGTTTAGGGTGAGCGGGGGCTTCTGGGCGTGGGCAGGACAAACTGTCATGATGACAAAAACTCCGGCCAGCGCCAAACACGACAATATCTTCTTGCGGGTCATAGACCTCCTTCCATTATCCCAGCGGGTATATAACCGTTGCGCCAAAGCGTCAAGCATTCTCTTGCCTGCTTCTGTAGGGCGCCGTGCGGGCGATGGCGGCTCTTTTCCAGGTTTCGCTTGACGTAGCTGAGAGCAGGCCGTATCGTCCCCTTCAGTAACGTAGTGGCGGGGGGGATGAATTTCGGCTCCGCCTTCGGGGCAGAAAGAGGCATCTCCAATGAAGGGGGACAAGATGAGGAAGAGCCTTGTGCTCACCGCCCTACTCACCTCGGTGGTGCTGGCCTTGGTGTTTGTGGCCCGGGCGCCGGCGTCCAACGGCAAGCAATCCAAGGGAGGAAACAGCGGGAGCAAGGGGAACGGCGGGGGCACTTCCACGTCTGCTTGGCGGGAAGACTTCGGCGGTACGAAACTGAACCGCGGCTTTTGGGTAGTGGGGCAGGGCTCCGCGCCGGGCAACATCGCCGGCCAGCACCAGGGGCTCTACGACCCCTCGCACGTGGTGATCGTCAAGCAGGGAGGAAACTCCTATCTACGCCTGCAGCTCACGCAACAGACGGGCACGGTGGGAAGCAATCCGGACGGGGTGATTTCGAGCGGCGCGGAGATATACACCAAGGCCCTGTATGGGTACGGGACCTATACCTGGCGGATGCGCATGTCTTCCACCTCCTCCACCCCCACCGGCCCGGGCGATTCTACCTCCGGAAGCGTCTCGGCGGGCTTCAGCTACGTCAACAACTCGCAGACGGAGATTGACTTCGAGTTTTCGGGCGCCATTCCGCGAACCCTGTACATGGTCAACTGGCTGAACCGCGATCCCACCCAGGATCCCACCGAGGCCGATGAGACCTATACGACGTTGGGCCTGCCCGACATCTGCACCGCCTTTCACATCTACCAGTATGTCTGGCAGCCGGGGATGATTTCCTACTACGTGGACGGGCAGCTCTATGCCACCCACACGGACAATGTCCCCGCCGCCCCCGCGACGCTGCGCATCAACCACTGGGGGACCGACAACGCCGCCGGCTGGGGCGGCGCGGCGACGCTGGGAGTCTCGCGCTACCTTTACGTGGATTGGGTCAGCTACGCGCCTCTGCCGTAAGGCCGCGGGCCGCTTACAGGGTGCGGATGTTGGTGTCGGTCGCCCAGCCCTTGTGGACGGGGACGTACATCACGCCGTACTGGTTGATTTTTTCCTCGGGGATTTCGCGCATGTGCATGATGCGGGCAGGCGCGAAGATATTGAGCCCCTGGCGCGAGTAGGGCAGCGCCACCTCGATGAGGCTTCCCACGTTATAGAGCTTGCGGCTCAGGAAGGCGAATCCGCCGCGTGAGACGTCGCGCGTCTCGACCACTTCTTCGCCGAACTGCGCGTAGCGCACGCAGGCGGTCAGCTTGAGCCTCACTCGCAAGTGCCGGCGGTCGTTCTGGGTACGCGGCCGCTCCTCGATGTCCTCTTTGACCTCCGTGGGTTCCTGGACGGTGGCCTCGTTCCAGATGCCGGGCATGGTGCAGCGCCGGCAGGTACGCGTCAGGCCGCGGTTGGTCTCGAAAACCTCCGCCTCCATCTCCGTCAGGTAAACGATTTCCCGGTAGTGGCAGTGACCGCACTCCAGTACGATGCGCCCCACGGCGTTTTCGGACTCTTCCAGGGAGGGGAACTGGATGCCCCAGATGTTGATCTGCGGATCGAGGAATTCGATGCCGTAATGGGTGCCGCGCTCGTCTTCGCCCATGGGGCCCACCACACGCGAGTGGGCGTCCTGATGGGAGAGCTCGCTGTAAACCATGATCTCCTGCTCGGGGGCCAGGGGACGGTTGAGCAGGATGCAGGCGCCGTGCTGGCTGAGCACCAGGGTCTGCGTGTCCTCCAGAAAGGAGATGTTGCGGGCGTCCGTCCCCGAGACGCGGATGGGGACGGCCACGTAGATGCGGTCGCTGCGGCGCTTGCCCGAAGGCGGCATAACCCGTGCATCATACGTCAGGAGGTGGTCTCTTTCCAAGCGTCACAATAAGTTCGATTGCTCAGGGAATTACGTTGCGGGGCGCGGGGGCCCGAGACCGCTCCCCAAACTCGCCGCCTTGAAAAAGCTCATTGTACTTGCTGCCTTTTTTCGATATAGACTCAGGTGACGTTTGACACGGAAAGGCCTTAGCAAAGGAACCCTCGGATGAGAATTCTATTGCTTGACAACGACCTGGAAATTCTGAAAACCACCAAAGGCATTATTCAATCCCTCGGCTACGAGGTGCTGGCGCAGAGTGACAGCGCGCAAGCCGCGCAAGCCATCAGCCACCGCAAATTCGACGGCGTGTTTCTCGATTCCCGCCTGTCGTTGGCCGATGAAGCGGCGATGGTCCGCCTCATCCGCCAATCCGCCACCAACAATTCGGTGCCCATCGTCATGCTGGCGGCGGTTGAAGACGTGGAGACCATGCGGGCGGGATTCCGCGCCGGCATCACTTTCTTCATGGCCAAACCCCCGGACGTGAAACAGGTGGGCGACATTCTGCGGCTGATGCGCGGCGTCATGTTGCGCGAGAAGCGCAGCTACGTCCGCCTGCCCTTGCGCACGGTGGTCAGTTGCCGCAGCGGCGAGCACCACTTTACGGCCGGCAGCCAGAACATCAGCGAGGGCGGCATGCTGCTGGATACGTCGGGGGGAATGGAAGTGGGCCAGGAGGTCGAGTTGCTCTTCTCCCTGCCTCCCACTCCCGGGCAACTGAACCCGCGCGCACGGGTGGTGCGCCGTGAGGCGCCCGACCGCATCGCGGTGAACTTTCTCAACCTCAGCTCCGAGAGCCGTCAAGCCATCCAGGCTTACATCGCCGTGCGCGTTACGGGCTGAGGAACCTGATTCCCGGCAAACGGAAAGGGACGATTCCTTCTTCGCTTCGCCGACGCCGTCGCGCCGCGTGGGCGGAAAGGCGCGCGGCCACAGCATTTCCAGGGTGTGCCCGGATCTGCCGAGCGCCCAGGGGCGTGCCGAACTCGACGGTGTTTTGTTCATGAGATTTCCACGACCGTTCGCATTGCAGGGTTGGACCGGCGGGCGCTTCGCCGGGCCAATCCGCGCCTGCCTGGCCGGCTTGCTGGTGGCCTTGGGCGTCCAAGCCTCCCTGGGGGCCCGGCCGCGGCAAGAAGCAAGCTCCCCCGGCGCCCCTCGGCCAACCGCCCGTGCCGTGAGGGTGCACCGCGCCCCGCGCCTGGACGGGACCCTGGACGATCCCCTCTGGCAGCGCGCCCGGCCCCTGAGCGGCTTCCGGCAGCGCGAACCCTTCGAAGGCCGGGCGGCGACCTTGCAAACCGAGGTGCGGATCGTTTACACCCGCACCGCCATCTACTTCGGCATCCGCTGCCGCGATTCCGAACCGCAGGGCATCGTCGCCACCGAGCTGCGCCGCGACATGCCCCAGAATCTCGACGACTACTTTGAGATTTCCATTGATCCCACCGACCAGCGGCGCAGCGCCTACGTCTTTCAGGTGAACCCGCTGGGCACGCAAGCGGATGGAACCATTACCGAGGAACGTGTCCCGGAGGGCGATCAGGACTTCGACTCCGGCTGGGACGGGGTGTGGAGCGCTCAGGCGCGCATCGGCCCGGACGGCTGGACGGCCACCCTGGGCATCCCCTTTACCACCCTCAATTTCATCAACACCCGGCAAGCCGTCTGGGGGCTGAACTTCAAGCGCTTCATCCGGCGCAAGAACGAGGAAGACCTCTGGTCGGGCTGGCGGCGCGAGTACGGCCTCGTCAAGATTTCGCAAGAGGGCGAGCTGACCGGCATCACCGACATCGGCAGCGGGCGGCTCTTCTTCGTGCAGCCCTACGGCCTGACGGGCACCGACCACCTCTCCACCCGCCCCGGAACCGATTTCCTGCACACCGGCGGCCTGGACATCAAGCTCGGCCTCCGTTCCAACCTGGTGGCCAACCTGACCGCCAACACCGACTTCGGCGACGCCGAGGTGGACACGCTACAGTTCAACCTGACTCCCTACAAGGTCTTCTATCCCGAGAAGCGCCGGTTCTTTCTGGAGAACTCCGGAACCTTTGACTTTCGCCTGGGCTACCAGAACCTGCTGTTCTTCAGCCGGCAGATCGGCATCGATGCGGTGACGGGAGAGGTGGTGCCCATTAACGCCGGCGGCAAGGTGACCGGAACACTGGGAAAATACGACGTGGGAATCATGGACGTGCAGACGCGCTCCAGCGGTCCCAACCCCGCCGCCAATTACTCTGTGGTGCGGGCCAAGCGCTCCCTGTTCGGCAGCTCCTACGTGGGCGTGATGGCCATCGACAAGGAATCGGGCAACCCCCTCGATCGTTACAACCGCACCGGGGGCGTGGATACCCGCCTGCTCCTGCGCAAGAACCTGGAAGTTCATGCTTACGCAGCCGCCGCGGGCTCCGAGGGAATCAACATGGCGAATTCCAACGTCGGGGCGGAGATGCACTATCGCACCGACTGGTTGGAGTTGGTGGCCACGCGCGACCGCGTGGGGCCGAACTTCAATCCCGAGGTGGGCTACGTCAACCGCCCGGACATCAACGAGACCTATCTGGAACTGAAACTGGCCCCGCGCCCCAAAATCCGCGGGATTCGCGAGCTGGACTTCAACGCCTTCCTGGACCATCTTCCGGACACGCGCGGGGTGCTGCAAACGCAGGAGTGGCAGACGACTTTCAAAGCCCTCTTCAACAACGGCGCCTACACCGACGATAACCTTTACCACGTCTATATCCAACGCCTCACCGAGCCGTTCAATCTCTACAAGAACATCTCCATTCCTCCCGGCATCTACCATTTCGTTCGCCATCAGCTGAGCTACGGCTCGCGGCTGGACCGGCCCTTGACCTGGAGCCTTGTGGAGCGCTTCGGGACCTACTATTCAGGGCATTTGAACGAGGCCCAGGCGCAGGCTTCCTACCGCGCCAACCGCCACTTGAGGTTCACCACCACGACGCTTTGGGACCGGTTTCGTCTGCCGCAGGGAAACTTTTCCGTCGTCCTCGCCAGCCTGGGGAGCAGCTACGCGCTGTCGCGGTTTCTCAGCGTCGACACCATGCTGCAGATGGATACTTCCGATACCCAGGCGGTGAGCGGCAACTTCCGCCTGCGCTATCAATTCCGCCACGACGACCCCTTCAGCAATCTGTTCATCATCTACAACGCGGGAACGCGCTTCGCCAGCCTGTCGGGATCGAACCTGGAGCAGCTCCGCGAGAATCGCTTTGAGATTAAGCTGACATATTCGTTCTCGCCTCTGCTCAAGCGGCTGAAGAAGCACGGCCCGCCGCCTCCGCGCCCTCTCGCGCCTGCGCCGCAAAGACCCTCGCGCACTCGCGCACCGGGCGGGTGGTAAGGCGCCGCGCCGGGTCTTGTCGGCGCTCGCGGGAGAGCCTAAAATGGACGCTGAGCGAGCGGGGAGGACGGCCCGCTGGGAGGAGAACTTATGGCGGCAAAGCGCATTGGCATTCTGACCGGCGGCGGCGACGTGCCGGGGCTCAATTCGGTGATCAAGACGGTGGTGTACCGCGGCCAGGAAATCGGCTGCGAGGTGCTGGGTATCCGCCGCGGCTGGGAAGGCCTGACGCACGTCAACCTGGACGAGCCGGTGAGCCGCGCACGCTACATCCGGCCGCTCAACCGCGAGAACACGCGCACCATCGACCGCACCGGCGGAACGTTTCTACACACCTCGCGCACCAATCCCTCGCGCATGAAGGTTCTGCCGGACTTCCTCAAGAGCGTTGACTTCCCGCAGGTGGAATTCACCAAGAAGGGCGTTACCTCGAAGGCCTTGGACATGACCGCGCAGGTGCTGAAGAATATCGAGCGCCTGGAGCTCGACTACGTGGTGGCCATCGGCGGCGACGACACGCTGAGTTACGCCTCGCGCCTGGACCGCGAGGGCGTGCACGTTATCGCCATCCCCAAGACCATGGACAACGACGTGCGCAACACCGAGTACTGTATCGGCTTCTCGACCGCCATCACCCGTGCCATGGACGGCATCGACCGCCAGCGCACCACCGTGGGCTCGCACGAGCGCCTGGGGGTGTTCCGCATCTTCGGACGCGACGCCGGATATACCGCCCTCTACACCGCCTACGTCACCTCTCTGCGCTGCGCCATCCCCGAGTACGAATTCGATCTCGCGCACATGATCGAGCTGCTGATCAAAGACAAGCAGTCGAATCCCAGCAGCTACGCCTTGGTGATTCTCTCCGAAGGCGCGGCGTGGAAAGGCTACGCAACGCGCGAATACGGCGAGGCCGACGCCTTCGGCCATCGCAAAAAAGCCAACGTCGGCCAGGATTTGAGCGACGAGATTAAGAAGGCCACCGGGGAGGAAACCGTGGTCAGCGACCTCACCTACGACCTGCGCAGCGGCAGCCCCGACTTTGTGGATAAGATGGTGGCTTCCACCTTCGCCGGCATGGCCATGGATTGCATCGGCCAGAACCAGCACGGTAAAATGATGGCCATTAACCAGGGCTGCTACGCGTGCGTTCCCATTCCTGATCCCAAGGACGGACCGCGCCGGGTCGAGGTGGCCACCATGTATAACACCGAGCGCTACCGGCCCAACTACGCCCAGAAGCTCGGTTTGCCCATCTTCATGACCCGCGCCTGAGCCGCGCTCCGCACGGGCGAGGCGCCGGCGCTCGACAACGCTCCCGGGGCCTTGATGCCCGGGGGGGATTTCGTGTTACACTCTTGATGCGTCCTACTCGCGCCCGGAGCGCTTTCGCTGCGGCGTGCGTGCGGTGTGCGGACGGGCCGTTAGCTCAATTGGTAGAGCAACTGACTCTTAATCAGTAGGTTGGGGGTTCGATTCCCTCACGGCTCACCACCAACCCTTTATTGCACAAGGACTTCCGCCAGTTGCCCATTGGGGGCAGTTTGCCCCTGTGGGGACTTTTCAAGGCCCTGGGGCGAAAAAGAAAATGATTGCTAGGATGGCATAGACACTCAACAATAGCAGGCCCTCGAGCCAGTTGGTTTCACCGTCGTAGGAAACCAGGGCCACGACCGCCACCGAGAAAACGACGGCGGCGATCTCGAGGGGATGGAAGACCAGCGACATGGGGGAGGTGCGCCAGAAGGAAGCCACCACCAGCAGCGGGGCCACAAACAGGGCGATCTGGCAGCTACTGCCCATGGCGATGGCAAGGGACAGATCCATCTTGTCCTTGCGGGCCATGGTGATCGCGGCCGACTGTTCGGCGGCGTTCCCGACGGTGGCGAGGATGACCAGGCCGACAAAGCGCTGAGTCCACCCCAGGGCGTGGGTAGCAGCCGCGATCTGTCCCGACAGGATTTCGCTCTCCAGGGTGACGCAGGCCGTGGTGAGGAGCAG
>JBJKQV010000054.1:0-7549 GCA_046704985.1 Terriglobia bacterium | reverse complement strand
GCGGCGTGATCGACCCCGGCTTCGCCAGCACCATCCCCCGCTCCACGTCGTCCTTGTCCGTCCCCCGCAGCAGCACTCCGATGTTGTCCCCCGCCTGCCCTTCGTCCAGCAGCTTCTTGAACATCTCCACGCCCGTCACCACCCGCTTGAACGGCTCCGGCCGCAGCCCCACGATCTCAATCTCTTCCTGAATCTGCACCTTCCCGCGCTCCACGCGCCCCGTCACTACCGTCCCCCGTCCCGAGATCGAAAAGATGTCTTCCACCGGCATCAGGAACGGCTTGTCGATCTCCCGCGCCGGCAGCGGAAAGTAGCTGTCCACCGCCTCCATCAGCTCCGGAATCGACTTCTCCCACTTCTCGTCCCCTTCCAAAGCCTTCAGCGCCGACCCCCGTACCACCGGAATCTTGTCCCCAGGAAACTGATACTTACTCAGCAACTCGCGCACTTCCATCTCCACCAGGTCCAACAACCCCGGATCGTCCACCGCGTCGCACTTGTTCAGGTACACCACGATCGACGGCACGTTCACCTGCCGCGCCAGCAGCACGTGCTCGCGCGTCTGCGGCATCGGCCCGTCCGTCGCCGCCACCACCAGTATCGCCCCGTCCATCTGCGCCGCGCCCGTGATCATGTTCTTGATGTAGTCCGCGTGCCCCGGACAGTCCACGTGCGCGTAGTGCCGGTTCTTCGTCTCGTACTCCACGTGCGCAATCGCTATCGTGATCCCCCGCGCCTTCTCCTCCGGCGCGTTGTCGATCGAGTCGAACGCCCGAAAGTTCACCTTCGGGTTGTCCTTCGCCAACACCTTCGTGATCGCCGCCGTCAGCGTCGTCTTCCCGTGATCGATGTGCCCGATCGTCCCGATGTTCATGTGCGGTTTCGATCTGTCAAACTTTTCCTTCGCCATGTCCGCTCCGCCTTCGCTGGAATAATGTCTGCCGCTTCCCCGCAGGAAAACAGCAAGGGCGGCCTATTTCGCTACCGGCCGCCCCTGAACTCGGGCCACTATCTCCGCTTCGATATTTCCGGGTGCTTTCTCATACCGGA
Organism: Terriglobia bacterium; assembly: GCA_046704985.1. Taxonomy (GTDB): domain Bacteria; phylum Acidobacteriota; class Terriglobia; order UBA7540; family UBA7540; genus JBJKQV01. The sequence continues at coordinate 6,499 of JBJKQV010000054.1, read as the reverse complement.
GGAAGTGCATGGAATAGGACGCGCGCCCCTGGGTGCGGGAACGCAGGTCGGTGGCGTAGCCGAACATCTCGGCCAGCGGCACGGTCGAGCGGATGATCTGCGTCGAGCCGCGCTTCTCCATGCCCTCAATGCGTCCGCGCCGGGAGTTCAAATCGCCCAGCACATCGCCCAAGAACTCTTCCGGCACCACCACTTCCACCTTCATCACCGGCTCGAGCAGCACCGGTTTGGCGCGCCGCGCCGCTTCCTTGAAACCCATCGAGCCCGCGATCTTGAAAGCGATCTCGGACGAGTCCACCTCGTGATAGGACCCGTCGGTGAGCGCCACCTTCACGCCCGTCATCTCATAGCCGGCCAGCACGCCCGACTCCATCGCCTCGCGCACCCCCGCAAAGACCGCCGGGAGCTATTCCTAGGGCACCTCCCCGCTGTCGATTTAGTCAACGAACAGAAGGTTGAGATCGGCGTCGAACTTGTTGGTGGATTTCTTCTTGGTGATCAGGGCGATGGCTTCCAGGTCGGGATGGGGGAGGGGTTCGAGGCTCACGAAAACGTCGCCGTACTGGCCGCGCCCGCCCGTCTGGCGGACGTATCGGCCCTCCGCCTCGGCGGCGCCGGAGATGGTCTCGCGGTAGGCCACCTGCGGCCGGCCGACATTGGCGGCCACGTTGAACTCCCGCATCATGCGGTCCACAAGAATTTCCAGGTGCAGCTCGCCCATGCCGGCAATCAGCGTCTGGCCGGTGTCGGGATCGGTCGTCACCTTGAAGGTGGGATCTTCCTGCGTAAGCTTACCCAGCGCCCCCGCGAGCTTTTCCTGGTCGGCTTTGGTCTTGGGCTCGATGGCCACCGCGATCACGGGGGCGGGAAAATCCATGGCCTCGAAAACCACCGGGTCCGACTCGGCGCAGATGGTGTCGCCGGTCGAAACGCTCTTCAGGCCCACGGCCGCGGCAATATCGCCGGCGAAAACCTCGCTGATCTCCTCGCGCTTGTTGGCGTGCATCTTGAGCAGGCGCCCGATGCGCTCGCGGCGCTCGCGGCGGGGATTATAGACCGTGTCCCCGCTCTTCAACGACCCGGAGTAAACGCGCAGGAAGGTGAGGTGGCCGACAAACGGGTCGGTCATAATCTTGAACGCCAGGGCGGAAAAAGGCGCATCGTCATTGGCCGGGCGCTCGACAGACCGATCTTCGTGGCGCGGGTCCACGCCCTCGATGGCGGGAATCTCCACCGGCGAGGGAAGGTACTCGACCACCGCGTTGAGCAGCGTCTGCACGCCCTTGTTCTTGAACGCCGAGCCGCAAAGCACCGGTACCGCCTTCAAGGCGATGGTGGCGCGGCGCAGTCCGGCGGTCAGCTCCTGCTCGCTCACCGGCTCGCCGTGGACGTACTTCTCCATGATGTGGTCGTCCACTTCGCCTACCGCTTCGATCATCTGGTCGCGCAGGCGACGAGCCTCCTCGCGCAACTCGGCGGGAACTTCCGCTTCTTCGAACTTGGCGCCCAGGGTCTCGTCGTTCCAGAGGATGGCCTTCTGGCGGGCCACGTCGATGACTCCCTGGAAATTATCCTCGCTGCCCACCGGCCACTGGGCAACCACGGGATTGGCGCGCAGCTTGGAGCGCAACTGGTCGACGCAGGCGGCGAAATCGGCGCCCACGCGGTCCATCTTGTTGACGAAGACGATGCGCGGCACGCGGTACTTGTCGGCTTGGCGCCAGACGGCTTCGGTCTGCGGCTCCACGCCTTCCACGGCCCCTAAAATGGCAATCGCTCCGTCTAAAACCCGGAGCGAGCGCTCAACCTCGGCCGTAAAGTCCACGTGGCCCGGCGTGTCAATAATGTTGATGCGGATGTCGTTCCAGAAACAGGTGGTGGCCGCGGAGGTGATGGTGATGCCGCGCTCCTGCTCCTGCTCCATCCAGTCCATCACCGCGGTGCCTTCGTGCACCTCTCCCATCTTGTGCGTGATCCCGGTGTAGAAGAGGATCCGCTCGGTGGTGGTGGTCTTGCCGGCATCGATGTGGGCCATGATGCCGATATTCCGAATTTTCTCCAGCGGTACCAGACGCGGCATAAAATGTGATCAACCGAGACCCCGCCCCGATCTTCATCCCGCGGATCAAGATCCGGTCCCCCCGCAGCCTATTGAGCAGTAGAGGTCCCGCGTATGCGGGACCGTCAAGGCGGATCGCGGTTCGTGGGTCGAACCACCTCCCGCCTTGCCCAGGCTTATCCGTCAGCTGACGGATTACCAGCGGTAGTGGGCGAAGGCCTTATTGGACTCCGCCATGCGGTGCGTATCGTCTCTCTTTTTTACAGCGCCGCCACGATTATTGGCGGCGTCCAGCAACTCCCCGGCCAGCTTTTCGGTCATCGATTTCTCGCCCCTTGAGCGGGCGTAACCGATGAGCCAGCGCAGGCTCAGGGAAGTCTGCCGGTTGCGGTTCACTTCGACCGGGACCTGATAGTTGGCGCCGCCCACCCGGCGGCTCTTCACTTCCAGGACCGGCTTCACATTGTCGACGGCCTTCTTGAAAATCTTCACAGGGTCGTCGTTGGCGCGCTGCTGCATAATCTGAAAAGCGCCGTAGACGGTCCGCTGCGCCACGCTCTTCTTGCCCTGGTACATCACACAATTGATGAATTTCTGCACCAACTGGTTCCCGTAAATGGGATCCGGCGCGACTTCTCTCCGTGCGACCGTTCCTTTGCGTGGCATAAGTTCCGAATCGTTCCTGTCACCGGGCCGCAGCCCGAAAAATTAAGGCGTCCTCAGGAGGCTTTGGGCCTCTTGGCGCCGTACTTGGACCGTCCCTGGCGGCGGTCGCCGACTCCCGCCGAGTCCAGCGTACCGCGAATCACGTGATAGCGGACACCGGGAAGATCCTTGACGCGTCCGCCGCGGATAAGCACGATCGAGTGCTCCTGGAGGTTGTGTCCGACGCCCGGGATGTAGGTAGTGACTTCCATCCCGTTGGTCAGGCGCACGCGCGCCACTTTGCGCAGAGCCGAGTTCGGTTTCTTGGGCGTCTGCGTGTAGACGCGAATGCACACCCCGCGCTTCTGCGGACAACCTTCCAGAGCGGGACTCGCCGTCTTGTAGCGCTCCCGCACCCTTCCGAGACGAACCAGCTGGCTAAATGTGGGCATAAGTTCTCTTCGCACACCCTTCCAAACCCCCGGGGGGTGCGCCAATGCTTAGAGGAACAATTGTTCCGCTAAAACCTTACAAATTTAACAGAGAATTCGGCGTACTGTCAAGCGGGCCGCGCCCGAAAAAAAACGACGGGCGGGGGGAGACGACGCGCGGTCTCAGCGCATTTCCAGGATCTCCTTCTCCTTGCCTTTTCCCTGCTCCTCCAGCTTGGCGGTAAACTCATCGGTCAACTTCTGAATCTCATCCAAACCGCGGCGCTCTTCGTCTTCGGAGATCTTCTTGTCCTTGAGCAGTTTCTTGAGCGCCTCGTTGGCGTCGCGGCGGATATTGCGCACCGCCGTGCGGTGACCCTCGAGCACCCGGTGCAGGTGCTTGACCAGTTCCTTGCGCCGTTCCTCGGTGAGCGGCGGAATGGGGATACGCAGGACCTTGCCGTCGTTCTGGGGGTTGAGCCCCAGGTCGGAGGCGAGAATGGCCTTGTCAATAGCGGCCAGAAGGGTGGCATCCCACGGCTGCACGGTCAGCAGGGTGGGCTCGGGCACGCCCAGCGTCGCCACCTGATTGAGGGGTGTCGGGGTGCCGTAGTAATCCACCCGGATGTGGTCGAGCAGAGCGGTGGTGGCGCGACCGGTGCGCAGCCCCGCCAGATCGCGGCGCAGGTCTTCCACCGACTTTCCCATGCGGGTTCGAGCTTCGGCCAAGGTTTCTTTAGTCATGCTGCCAGCCTCCCCGGTGGAACGCTCACCGGGCCACGCGCGAGCCCACCGCCTCTCCCAGGACCACGCGCCGCAGGTTGCCGGGAACGTTCAGGTTGAAAACAATTATGGGCAGATTGTTGTCCATGCAGAGCGAAATCGCTGTCGTGTCCATCACTTGCAAGCGCCGCGAGAGCACGTCGAGGTACTTGATCCGGGTAATCAGCTTTGCGTCCGGGACCTTGAGGGGGTCGGCATCGTAGACGCCGTCCACCTTGGTGGCCTTCAGGATCACCTCCGCCTTGATCTCCATGGCGCGCAGGGCGGCAGCCGTGTCGGTGGAAAAATAGGGACTTCCCGTGCCCCCCGCCAGCACCACCACCCGCCCCTTTTCCAGGTGGCGGACCACCCGCCGGCGGATGAAGGGCTCGGCGATCTCGCGGATTTCGATAGCGGTCACCACGCGCGTGAACGACCCGGCCTTTTCCATGGCGTCCTGCAAGGCCAGGGCGTTAATCACCGTGGCCAGCATGCCCATGTGGTCGCCCACCACGCGGTCGATGCCCAGCTGCGAAGCCGCCACGCCGCGGATGAAGTTGCCGCCGCCCACCACGATGGCCAACTCCACGCCCATCTGGTGGATCTCGTTGACCTCACCGGCGATGCGCGCTACCACGCCCGGGTCCACGCCGAACCCCTGCGTGCCCATCAAGGCCTCGCCGCTCAGCTTGAGGAGAATTCGACGGAAAACCGGGCCGCTCATAGGTGGTGCGCCGGCGCTAATGGGAAGAGCCTTCCGCCGCCGCCTTGGAGATTCCTTCGCCGGCCTTGAAGCGCGCGAAGCGCCGCACGGCAATGTTCTCTCCGAATTTGGCGATCTTGGAGTTGATCAATTCACCGATCGTCTGGTTGCCCGAAAGGTCCTTGATATAGTGCTGCTCGTAGAGGCAGGAATCCTCGTAGAACTTTCCCAGCCGGCCTTCCACGATGCGCGCGATGACCTCCGGGGGCTTGCCCGAACCGGCCGCCTGCTCGCGCAGGATGCCGCGCTCGCGCTCCAGCGCTTCGGCCGGAACGTCTTCGCGGCGCACGAAGCGCGGGTCGGTGGCGCAAATCTGCATGGCCAGGTCGTGCACGAGCTGCTGGAACTCTTCGTTGCGGGCCACGAAGTCGCTCTCGCAGTTGACCTCCACCAACACCCCAATCTTGCCGCCCGTGTGGACGTAGGAACCCACCAGGCCTTCCGAGGCCAGGCGCGAAGCCTTCTTGGCTGCCGCCGCCTGCCCGCGCTTGCGCAACACGGTGAAAGCCTTCTCCAGCTCGCCCCCCGCCTCCTCCAGCGCCTTCTTGCACTCCATCATCGGGGCGCCGCTCATTTCGCGCAATTTCTTCACCTGCTCCGAGGTCACACTCATGCGTCTCCAGGTCCTCTCTATACGAAAAAGGCAGGCGTTGCAGCCGGCTCCGCCCGCCCTTCGCTGCTCGTCTGCCTGCGGTCCGTGACGGCGGCCAGCCGGCCCGCCCGTCTCACCCCGCCCGGGGCGCCGCGGAGAGGGTTACTCCTCTCCGTTGGCCTCCGCGCGCCCGCGCCCTTTGGCCGGCAGGTGCCGGCGGGTCTTGGGAACGCGCACCCGGCCGTCGGCGGTCTCTTCCGCCTCGCGCACGGCAGGGGAAAGGCCCTCGTCGAGGGTATCCGCGTATTCGCCTTCGGCGGCTTCCAAGGGAACTTCCGCTTCCAGCCCCATGGCCGCAGCTTCGCGCGCCGCTTCCAGTTCTTCGGCAGCCTTTTCGGCGGCGATCTTCTCCGCCTCCAATTGCCGCTCCATCGCCACCTGGCGCCCGTCCAGAACCGCGTCGGCGATGCGCGAAGCAAACAGGCGAATGGCGCGCAACGCGTCGTCGTTGCCGGGGATGACGTAATCCACCAGGTCGGGGTCGCAGTTCGTATCCACGACCGCCACCACCGGGATGCCCATCTTGCGGGCTTCCAGCACCGCGATCTCCTCCTTGCTGGAGTCAATCACGAACACGGTGTCGGGCATGCCGGGCATGTCCTTGATCCCCGCCAGGTTGCGGTCCAGGTGGCCGCGCTCGCGCTCCAGGCGCTGCACTTCCTTCTTGGTCAGCAGCTCGTAGCGCCCGTCCTGGCTCATCTCCTCCAGTTCGCGCAGGCGCTGGATGGATTTCTGGATGGTGGCGTTGTTGGTCAGCAGGCCACCCAGCCAGCGGTGGTTCACGTAGAACATCCCGCAGCGCTTGGCTTCCTCCATGATGGCTTCCTGCGCCTGGCGCTTGGTGCCCACAAACAGCACGTTGCGCCCCTCTTGAGCGAGCTCGGAGACGAATTTGGCCGCTTCCTTGAACTGCTTGAGGGTCTTCTGCAGGTCAATGATGTAAATGCCGTTGCGCTCCCCGTAGATGAACTCCTTCATCTTGGGATTCCAGCGGCGCGTCTGGTGGCCGAAGTGGACGCCGGCCTCCAGAAAATCCTTCATCGAAATGTTCGACAAGAAGGCTCCTCGATCTCTGCCCGTCGTCCCGGGCCTCTGGTCCGTTGCCGCTGCGTCCCTGTACAACGGACAACCGGTGCACCGCTTTACCGCTTCGAGTACTGGAAGCGCTTGCGGGCGCCCTTCTGGCC
>JBJKQV010000053.1:0-11125 GCA_046704985.1 Terriglobia bacterium | reverse complement strand
CGGGAGCGTGATCTCCTTCCTGCTCCTGCTGTGGAGCTCCTCGGGAATGTTCCTGCCACTGGAGCGGGCCATGAACCGCGCCTGGGACGTCCGCAAGCAGCGCCGCTGGTGGCGGTGCCGCCTGGTGGCGCTGGAAATGGCCCTGGTGCTGGGCGTGATGATGTTTCTCTCCTCGGCGCTGGTGGCCGTGAACCTGTACCTCCACGACTGGGCGCAAGGAAGTGTCTTCGCTTCACTCTCCGGGCCCGGCCAGTTGCTTTACCACGCGCTCGCCAGCCTCGCAGCCTTCGGGCTGACGCTCACCATGTTCATGATCCTGTTCCAGCGCCTGCCCAACCGCCCCCTCCAGTTGCGGCAGATTTTTCCCAGCGCCATGCTGACGGCGCTTTTCTGGGAAGCCGCGCGCTCGCTCTTTACCATGCTGCTCCCCGTCTTCAATTACCGGCACGTTTACGGTTCCATCGGGGTGGTGGTGGCGCTGATGACCTGGGCGTACGTCTCCTCGGCGGTCACCCTGTTCGGCGCGCAGGTTTCGAACGCCCTTTACGGCAGCCTGCGTGAGGAACCCGAGACCCCACCGGTTGAGGCGGCGGCCGCGGCGCCTTCCGCCCCGGCCGGGTAGGAGCGCAAGGAGAGGCCGGGCGTTTCCATCTCCGCGGTAATGGCACCCAGACGCGCGGTCTCAAAGATTTCGGTTTCACCCGCCGGCCGCGGCGCCGAGGCGCGGCCGGTCGCATCTCCTCCACTCACCAGCAGCACGCGCGGCCGCAGGCGGGCCAGAAACTCCGCGCTCAGCGCACTCGCCGGGGCGGGGCCGGAGAGCGCCAGCGCCCCTGCGGGCTCGAATCCCGGCGCCGCCATGAGAATCCTCTGCACTTGGCGGCTCAGTCCGCCCGCCAGGACCACACTCGCCGCACCCACCGAGACGCGCGCCACCAGGACTTCGTCGCGCCCGCCGCGGGACAGTTCGCGGGGCGGCCAGAGGACGCGCACCGTCGACTGCCCGGCGCGCAGCACGTCGCCGGCAGCCAACGTGTAAATGTGAATCCCGCGCGCCTCGAGCGCTTCCATCAAGCGTGCCGAGGCCGGCGAGCCCGCGCCACGAATCATCCAAAATTCCCCAATGCGGAAATTGCGCGACACGGCCTCCAAACCCGCCAAGCGGCCGCCGCGCGGGTCGCTCGCCACCAGGTAGTCAATGCGCTTCACCCCCCGCGACCAGAGATACGGCGAAACCAGACTCTCCCCCGGGTCCCAGCGGCGGGCTTGCGCCGGGTCTTCGGACGTTCTCCCCGGCGCGCCGCACGCGTCCACGAGTAGCGTGCTGCCCTCGGGCAGCACCACAAACACCGCCGCGCCACGGCCGCAATCGAGCGCCGTCATCTGCAGCTTGCCGCGCGGCAGTTGGGGAGCAAAAGGGTGGAGCGAAACCAACGCGGCAAAAGCTCCCAGCGCCGCCACGCTCGCCCAGAAGATTTTCCTCTGCGCGGTCCAGGCCGCAGCCGCCGCCACCACCGAGGCCGCAAAACCCCACGCCACCCACTCGGGCGGCGCGGGCACGCGGTAGGAAAGCCACGCCGGCAGGTGCGGCAGATCGGTCAGCGCAAACATGCCGCTCATCACCACACCCAGCAGCTTGGCGGGCCACGCCGCCAGCGCCGGCGCGACGGCCGCCAATCCCACCGTGGGCACGGCCAGCGCCAGCAGCACGGTCATGAGCGGAATGGCCAAAGCGTTCAGCCCGATGCCCGCAAAGGTGACGCGATGAAACGTCTCGGCCATGGGCAGGATGAGTCCGACCTGGAGAATCGCCGTGAACAGAAGGATGTTGGCCGTCCACGCCAGCGCGCGCAGGGGAAATGTTACGGCGGCGCGGGCGGCGCGCGGACGTGAGCGTAGCAGGGCGGCGCGCCTTTCAAACCACTCCGCTAGGCGGCGCACTTCCAGCCGGAATTGCGCGTGCCGGGGCTCGAAGCTTTCATCCAATCCCACTTCCTCGAGGGCGTGCAGGGCGCGGCGATAAGGTTCGGTGGTGCGCTCCAGAATGGGCACCGCCAGGCCCGCAATCAGCAGCGCCGCGGCAAAGGAGAGCTGAAAACCCGATTCAAAGAGCCAGGGCGGCCGCGCCAGGAGCAGCAGCAGCGCCGCCAGACCCACGGCGTTGAGCAGCGCGTGCCGGCGGTAGAAAAACCGCGCCAGCAGGTAGAGCGAAATCATCAGCGTGGCGCGCAGGGTGGGAGCGCGCAACTCGACCAGCGACAGGTACCCAAAGAGCAGTGCCACCAGCAGCGCGGCGCGCGCCGTCTCACCAAGCGGCAGTCGCCGCAGAACCAATGCCAGCAGCAGCGCCAGCAATCCCACGTGCAGGCCGGAGATCACCAGCAGGTGGTAGAGGCCGCTCTGGCGGAAGTTCTCGATGGTTTCGGAATCGAGCGCCGAGCGGTCGCCGAGCAGCACCGCCTTGAGCACCGCGCCGTCGCGCCCCCGCACCGACCAGGACGGATACAGCCGGTCGATGCCTTCCAGCAGGCGCGCGCGCACGCGCCCGGGGAGCGTGGCGAGCGCCGAGGCGCCGCGCGCCGGGAGTTTTTCGATGAGTAGGGGATTGCGCACCGTCCCCACCCACGCCGCGTCCTCGATCGACTTCATCCAGCGGCGGTAATCGAAGCTCCCGGGATTGCGATAGACGAGCGGCCGGCGCAGGCGTGCCAGCAAGCGCACCGTGTCGCCGGACTTCAGGCGGAGCGATTCCAGATAAGCGGCCGATTCGGCGTCCTCCAGGCCGCGCACGTTCAGCCGCACCTTGCCCTGCCAGGGCTCGACGCGCCCGCGGTCGTCGAGGTTTTGCACCTCCAGGTCGAACTGCACGCGCCCGGCGGCGCGCACGGGCGGTGCGGCCACCCGCCCGCTCAGGCGCACCGGGTCGTTCAAATCAATGTCCCAGGACTCGAGGTGGCTCACGTGGCGGGAAGAAAAGCGGAACTCAAACAACTGCGCCGCCGCCGCGCCCGCCAGCACAAAACCCGCCAGCGCCGCCACGCCCGCCCGGAGTTTCCATTCGCGGCGCAAGAGCATAAGCCCCGCCAGCATCGCCGCGCCCGCCAAAACGAGCAGCACGGGAACGGACGCAAGCGCGCCGTCGAGCGTGGCCTTCTCCGCGCGCGCCAGGGCGATGCCCGCCGCCAGGCACGCCGCGACGATCAGCATTGGGCTGTTGAGGAATTCCCGAGCGTGGTCAGGCGCAGCTCGGTCGGACATTCGATGCGAGAAGTCTGGTGGAAGCAGTCGGACAATTCAATGGAATTCAGCAGGCCGCAGGGAGGGACAAATAGACCGCAGACCTAAGAGGAGAAAATAGTTTTCACCTCGTAGTTGAAGGGCCGAAACTCGCGGAGCAGGGCAAAATCCCGTGCGTTGGCAGTAATGACGGTGATTCCATAGCGCCCGGCGCTCAGAGCGATCAGCGCATCGTTGGTCAGGCGTCCGCGCCCGATCTGCTCGTATCCGTAGCGGGCAGCGAGCAACGCCAGGACTTGCCCCGCATGGGCCCAGTCGGCGAGCGAGGGCACAAGAATCCGTTGCGCGCGCCCGAAGTCGCGCTCCAGCCGCTCGACAACCTTGCGGTGGCGCCGGCTCACTCCCGCATAGAGCTCCTCCAGCACCACGGCGCTGAGCCAGAGGGGGGCATCGGGAGACAAACGCCTCGCGCCGAGCGCTGCTTCGGCTCCCCCTCTCAGCGCCCCAATGTACAGGGATGAATCGAACAGGACCGGCTGCATTTATTCCGCCAGTTTGCCGTACACGTCGCGAATTTCGACGCCGCTCTTCAAGAAACGCTCGTGCGCCTCGCGGGCCAGGCGGTTTCGCTCGTGCTCGGCGATCACCGTATCCAAAGCCCATTCCACCGTCTCGGTCTCACTGCGGGCTTTCAAAAGGCGCTGAGCGCGCCGGATTTTGGCGGCATCGAGCCGGAAATGCTTGTGGGCGATGCGCTTCCTGGAAACATTCATGGCCAGTCCCTCCGCCTGCGCCGCAGTTGCGCTGCGCACGCCATCTATCCCCAGTATAACACGATGAACATAAATGCGAGGATTATGTACATCACCGCGGGTGCAGCCTGGCGAGGCATTCGATGTGGAAGGTTTGGGGAAAGAAGTCGAAGAGCTCCACGGACTCGAGCGCGTAGCCGCGCTCGGCGAAGAGCGCCAGGTCGCGCGCCAGGGTGGGCGGATGGCAGGAGAGGTAGTGGATGCGCCGGGCTTCGAGCGCAGCGAGAAGTTGCAAGGTAGGCCGGCCGATGCCGGTGCGCGGCGGGTCGAGCACTACCAGGTCCGGGCCGCGCTGCGCAAAGCGGCGCAGAAAATCATAGGCCGATTGCCCTACGGCGCGGAGATTCGAAAGCTCGTGGCGTTGCGCGTTGGCGGCCAGGTCGGCGGCCGCCGCGGCGCCGCCTTCGACGGCGATCACCTGCGCAAAGCGCCGCGCCAGCGGCAAGCTGAGCAGCCCCACGCCGGCGTAAAGCTCCACCGCCAGCTCGCCGGAGGTTTGCGCCGTCACCGCCTCTACCGTTTCTCCCAACAGGAAGCGCGACGCCTGGAAAAACGACCGAGGGCTAATCCGGTAAGTGAACTCGTCCACGCGGTAATCGAGCCCCGCCTGCCCCAGCACGCGCACTTTGCCGGCCGACTCGAAGGCGACGCTGACCGCTCCGGGCAAGCGCTCGAGCATCGCTTGCGCCAACGCCTCACCGGCCGCGGGCGCCAGCTCCCCGCGCAGCGCGGCCATGACGTTGCGGTCGCGGTCGTCGGCGAGCAGGGCGATTTCGCGGCACGCGGCCAGCGCCTCGCCCCAGTCTCCGGCGCGCAGCTCGCCCACGACGGCGTTCAGGCGCGGGGAAAGAATGGGGCACAAATCCACCGCCACCAGGCGATGCGATTCGGCGGCGAAGAATCCCACCTCCACACGCCCCGCGTCGCCGCGCCCGACCTTCAGGTGCGCCTGGTTGCGGTAGCTCCAGGGTTGCGCCGTGTGTACGGGAATCTCGCCCGGCCAGCGGATCTTGCCGATGCGCCGCAGGGTCTCGCGCAGGATCTCGCGCTTCCACTCGCTTTGGCGGGCGGCGCTCAGGTGCTGGTACTGGCAGCCGCCGCAGTCCCCGAAATAAGGGCACGCGGGCTCGATGCGTTCCGGCGCGGCCTCGAGAACTTTCAGCAGGCGGGCGTGCGTCACCCCGCGCGCCGTGTGCAGCGCTTCCACTTCCAGGCGCTCGCCGGGAAGCGCCAGCGGCAGCAGCACCACGTGCCCCTGGTGGTAGCCGAGCGCGTCGCCGCCGTAAACGAGTTTTTGAGGAGTGATTTCGAAGGGCATTCAGTTTTCAGTTCTCAGTCGTCAGTTCTCAGTGAGTCCGAGACGGCTCCAGCTTTCTGCGTCTGGCAACGGACTCCAGACGGCACCCTAAAGATAAAACAGGCTCAGCCGAGGCACGCCGTAGTGCTCGAACAAGCGCTTTTTCAGGAACTGGCGCTGGAGCTGCTCGATCTGGGCGGCAGGCATCTTGCGCCGGTAGGCGGCCATGCCGCGCTCCACCTCCTCGCGCAGCGCGGTCAGCAGGTCGAGGCTCGCGGCGCGGGTCAAGGCGGCGTGGAGTTTTTCCTCCAGCGCCGCCAGGCGGCGCTCCAAACCTTCCAAATCTCCTTCCGTCTCCTCGGGGCGTCCCGCCAAGGCCTCAAGCTCGGCGCCGGCGGCGGCCAGGTCTTCGGCGAGCACCTTTTGCGCTCCCTCGCGGGCGCGCGCCGCAGCCGATTCCATGGCTCCCGCGTTGCGGCGGAGAAACTCCGCCACCTCGCCCGTGGCAAAAGGAGGCGGCGCCTCGCGCTCCCGCACCGCGCCGCCTCCCTCCACCTGCTCAGAGCTGGCTTCCTCGGCCGCCTTCAGCACTTCCTGGGCGCAATAAGCGAGGCTGTTGACCTTGCGGAAGTGGCGGGGCTTCTTGCGGAACTTCTCAAAAGAGCGCTCGATGCCGGCCAGCACCGCTTCCAGCGGCAGGCCGGCTTCCTTCCAGGATTCGATGAGCGCCCAATCGAGGGGAGAAAGGAGCGTGGGCGTGCCGCGGCTGCGGCGGAAGCACTCCTCGATTTCGGTAAAGTAATTGAAGTAGTTTTCCACCGCGCGCACCTCTTAACGCTTGGAAGACGCGAGGGTGCGCTCGTAGATGATGCGCAAGCCTTCCAGGGTCAGGAAAGAATCCACCCGCGGGAGGTGATGGGAAGCGCCGGAATCCAGCGAAGCCTGCCCGCCGGTGGAGATGACCTGGGTCTTGGGGCCGAGCTCGGCCACCAGGCGGTCGAGGATGCCGTCCACGAGGCCCACCGAGCCGTAGAAGAGGCCGGACTCCATGCTGCCCACGGTGTTGGTGCCGATAACCTGGCGCGGCTCGCGCACCTCGACGCGCGGCAGGCGCGCCGCGTGCTCGAAGAGCGCCTCCGAGGCGATGCCGATGCCGGGCGCGATGACGCCTCCCAGGTACTCGCCCTTCGCCGAGACCGCGTCGAAGGTGATGGCGGTGCCGAAATCCACGATCACGCACGGGCCGCCGTACTTGGCAAACGCCGCGACGCTGTTGGCGATGCGGTCGGCGCCCACCTCGTGCGGGTTCTCGTAGTGAATGGCCATGCCGGTGCGCGTGCCGGGGCCCAAGAACAGCGGCTTGCGGCGGAAGTACTTCTCCCCCATCTCCTCGATCACGCCGTTGAGCGGCGGGACGACGCAGGAGACCATGATCCCGCTCACCGCGTCCACCTTCAGTCCGCCCAGGGTGAAAAGGTTGTCGAGCAGGATGCCGTACTCGTCGGCGGTCTGCTCGTGGTGGGTGGCGAGGCGCCACTGGGCGCGCAGCTCGGAGCCCTCGAAAACTCCCAGGGTGGTGTGGGTGTTGCCGACGTCAATCACCAGCAGCATGGCAGAACCTCCGCCGGCGCAGACCCGGGCGTCGCCCGGGGGCGCTCATTTAACTTCCGTCACTTCCCCGGCCACCAGCAGCTCCTCGCGGCCGTCTTCCAGGCGCACGCGCAGGGCGCCCGAAGCGTCCAGGCCGGCGGTGGTGGCCAGGTAAGCCCCCGTATTCGCCACCACGCGCACGCGCCGGCCGCGCGCAAAACTCGAAGCCTCCTGCCAGGCGCTGGCCACCGCCGCCGCGCCGCCTTCCAGAAGCATCTGGTAATGGCGGTCGAGCTCCTTGAGCAGGGCCGCGGCCAGCCGCAGGCGCGCGTAAGGCTTGTGCCCTTCGAGGCGCAGCGAGGTGGCGATGCTTTTCAGCTCCGCCGGGATCTCGCGGTGATTGACGTTGATGCCCAGGCCCAACACCACATAGTGCAGGCGGTCGAGCTCGGCGTTCATTTCCGTCAGGATGCCGCAGACCTTCTTGCCGCCCACCAGCAGGTCGTTGGGCCAGCGGATGTCCACCTCGAGGCCGGTCGCGCCGTTCAGGGCGCGCTGTGCGGCCACGCCCGCCATCAGCGTCAGAGCGGGAGCGGCGGCGGGCGAAAGGGGCGGGCGCAGAATCACCGACGCGTAGATGCCGCTGGATTTTTCCGAGAACCAGGCGCGCCCGAAGCGCCCGCGGCCGGCCGTCTGATCTTCGGCCAGCACCACGGTTCCGTGCGCGGCGCCTTCCGCGGCCAGCTTCAGCGCCACGCTGTTGGTCGAGCCGACGCGGAAGTAGTGGACGATCTTGCGCCCCATCTCGATCTCGCCCAGCTCCGGGCGCAGCAGGCCGGGCGCCAGAACGTCGGGAAGCTTGGAGAGCTGATAGCCGCTCGCCGGGTGGCCGGTGATTTCCACGCCCAGGGCGCGCAGCTTCTCGATCCACTGCCAGACGCTGGAGCGGGTGGCGCCGATTTCGGAAGCGATCTTGGGCCCCGGCACCACCACCATGGCGTTGCGCACCAGCAAGGTGATGAGCTTGTCGATCTTGCGGTCGGTGGAAGCGCTGGGCATAAGATTGCGGGCGCCGGGCGCTCGCCTCCCTGCCGGGCGGCTCATGGCAGCCGCTCCAGCGACGCCAGAACTTTCTGGTGCTGTTCCGCCAGCTCGGTGTGGCGAAGCTCGGTCGCGCGCACCACTTCCTGCGGAGCGCGGCTCATGAAAGCACGGTTATCGAGCTGCTTGCGCACCTGGGCGATCTGGCGTTCGAGCTTTTCCTTCTCTTTTTCCAGGCGCGCGCGCTCGCGGCCGTCGTCGGCGGGCTTTTCGTAAAGCAGGCGCAGGTCCACGGCGGCGCTTACCGGCACCGTCCCCTGCCCGCTCAACCGCCCGTGCGTAAAGCTCAGGGCGTGCAGCGCCGCCAGGCGCCGCAGGTTCTCCTGGTTGGCACGGAAGAGTTCCAGCAGTTGCAAGTCGTCGCTGGCCACCTGGGCGGCGGGTTTCTCGCGCTGCAGGCCCAGCTCCGCCTTGGCGTTGCGCGCCGCCACCACCAGTTGCTGCACGGCCTGGAACTGCTGCTCGGAAACGGGGTCGGCCGCGCTTTCGGCCGCCAGCGCGAAGGGCGTCAGCGAGATGGACTGCTCGCGCGGCGCGTGGGGAAGCAAGTGCCACAGCTCTTCGGTGATGAAGGGCATGAAGGGGTGCAGGAGGTGGAGCGAAGCCTCGAAGGCGCGCAGGAGGTTGGTCCAGGCGGCCGTGGAAGCTTCGGAAGCGGCGTCGGGCGCGGCGGTGATTTCCGGCTTCAGCCACTCCAGATACCAGTCGCAGAACTCGTGCCAGAAGAAATGGTAGATGCGCTGCGCGGCTTCGTGGAAGCGGTAGGCGGCCAGCGCTTCGTTGAGCTCGCGGGTGACGGTGAGCAGGCGCGAAAAGAGCCAGCGGTCGGCGAGCGCCAGGTGCGCGGGCGCTTCGACGGGCGCGTAGCCGGCGCCCGCCACGGGCTCGAGCGCCGCTCCCAGCGCCTTGCGGCGCTCGTCGGGAAGCTTCTGGAGGTTGAGGAGAATAAAGCGCCCGGCGTTCCAGAGCTTGTTGGCGAAGGCGCGGTAGGACTCCACCTTGTCGTGGCTGAAAGCGATGTCGGTGCCGGGAGCGGCGCTGATGGCCAGGGCGAAGCGCACCGCGTCGGTGCCGAATTGCTCGGTGACTTCCAGCGGGTCGAGCACGTTGCCGCGCGTCTTCGACATCTTCTGGCGCTCCGCGTCGCGCACCAGGGCGTGGATGTAGAGCTCGCTGAAGGGCGGCTCGCCCATGAACTTCATTCCCATCATGATCATGCGCGCGCCCCAGAAAAACAGGATGTCGAAGCCCATGATCATCAGGTTGTTGGGATAGAAGCGCTTCAGGTCGGCGGTTTCGTCCGGCCAGCCGAGGGTGGCGAAGGGCCACAGCGCGGAGCTGAACCAGGTGTCGAGCGTGTCCGCCTCGGCGCGCAACGAAGCGTTCCGGCACTTCGGGCAGGCCTCGGGAGCCTGGCGCGCCACGATCACCTCGCCGCAGGCGTCGCAGTACCAGGCGGGGATACGATGCCCCCACCAGAGCTGCCGCGAGACGCACCAGTCGTGAATCTTCTCCATCCAGTCGAGATAAATCTTGCGGTAGTTGTCGGGGGTGATGCGCACCCGGCCGTCTTCGACGGCGCGCCGCGCGGGCTCGGCGAGGGGCTGCATCTTCAGGAACCATTGCGTGGAGAGGCGGGGTTCGACAACCGTCTTGCAGCGCTGGCAGGTGCCCACGCTCAGGGCGTAGTCTTCGATTTTCTCGAGCAGGCCTTTCTCGCGCAGGTCCTGCACGACGGCGGCGCGCGCCTCGAAGCGGTCCAGGCCCTGGTAGGGTCCGGCCTCGGCGGTCATGCGCGCCCCCTCGTCGATCACCTCGACGCTCGCCAGGCGGTGGCGCTCGGCGATGGCGAAGTCGTTGGGGTCGTGGGCGGGCGTCACCTTCACCGCCCCGGTGCCGAACTGCGGGTCCACGAAATCGTCGGCGACCACGGGAATCACCCGCCCGAGCAGCGGCAGCACGACGCGCTTGCCGACGCTCGCCGCGTGGCGCGGGTCAGCGGGATTCACCGCCACCGCCGTGTCGCCCAGAAGAGTTTCGGGCCGCGTCGTGGCGACACTCAGCGAGCCCGAGCCGTCCTCGAAGGGATAGCGGATGTACCAGAGGTGGCCAGCGCGGTCCTCGTGCACCACTTCCAGGTCGGAAACCGCCGTGCCGCACTGCGGGCACCAGTTGACGATGTAGGCGCCGCGGTAGATCAGCCCTTCTTCGTAGAGGCGCACGAAGACTTCCACCACCGAGCGCGAGTAAGCCTCGTCGAGGGTAAAGCGCTCGCGCGTCCAGTCCACCGAAGTGCCCAGGCGCTCCATCTGGCGTTTGATGGTGCCGCCGTTCTGTTCTTTCCACTCCCAGCAGCGGCGCAAAAACTCCTCGCGGCCCATCTCGCGGCGCAGGCGCTGGCCCTCGCGCCGCCAGGCGGCCTTGGCGCCCGGCTGCCCCTCCAGGCCGGGCAACGCCGCGCGGCCCAGTTCCTGCTCGACGATCATCTGCGTGGCGATGGAGGCGTGGTCGGTGCCCGGCAGCCAGAGCACTTCCTCGCCCCGCATGCGGTGCCAGCGCATCAGGACGTCAATCTCCGTGTGCTCGAGCATGTGCCCCATGTGGAGCGAACCGGTGATGTTGGGAGGCGGAATCACCAGCACAAAGCGCGGACGGACTTCCGCATCGCCCGGCCGGTAGAGGCGGCGTTCCACCCACTCCCGCGCCCAGCGCGGCTCGATGGTTTCAGGGGCATAAACCTTGGGGATTTCTTCCGGCACTCGGTCCCTCACTTGGACTAGAACTGTTTCGAAGCCATCTACTATAGCCTTGGGTGGGAAAGCGCGTCAAACGCCCGTGGGCCGGGGGCGCAGGGCAAGAATGGCGGGAAAAAGCTACAGGCCGATTTCGTCGCTGATCTCGTCGGTGAACTTGCGCGCCATGTCCTCGATGGCCTCGGCGGGAAAGGCCGGCGGCGACATCTTGGCGACCACCTTGTGGACGATTTCGAAGACACGCACCCCCTCGAGACCGGGAGCCGCCGGGGCTTCGGGCTCGGGCGCAGGTTCAGGCTCCGCGGCGGTTTCGGGTTCCGCCGGCGGTGGAGCAA
>JBJKQV010000052.1:0-10336 GCA_046704985.1 Terriglobia bacterium | reverse complement strand
GGTCGGAACGCCGTAGCTTGCGGCGCCGCAGCTCGATGCGCCCCGCCTTCGCCAGGCGCGCCAGGGCTCCGTTGGCGCGCGGGGCGATCACCGTCACCCGCGCCTGCGCCCGCACAAGTTGCCGCACCCGGCTGGCGGCGACCGTGCCCGCTCCCACCACCAGCGCCCGCCGGTCCTGCAACTTCAGAAAAATGGGAAAGAGCTCACTCATCAGCATTCATAGCGCGCCGGCAGCCTTCCGCCGCCGACCGCGGCGGGCGGCAATTCCGGTCGAAGGCAACTTCGAGGATAGCGCACCCGGTTCCCGGGCCGCGCCCACCAGGCGGGAGATGTAACGCGCAGGGTCCAAGGCGAGTGTACCTCAGCGCCTGCGGCAAAACAAGGCGCGAAAGACATTTTGTCCCAAGAGGGCGGGCAAAAATATTCTTCTCGAAAGGGGACAATCCGCCCGCAGGCCGCGCATGGGCTCGTACGAGGGGTGGTATGATGAGGTCAAATTTCGATTGAGTGAGACGACCATGTGCATCATCACTGTTTC
Source organism: Terriglobia bacterium (assembly GCA_046704985.1). Lineage (GTDB taxonomy): Bacteria > Acidobacteriota > Terriglobia > UBA7540 > UBA7540 > JBJKQV01. The sequence continues at coordinate 9,798 of JBJKQV010000052.1, read as the reverse complement.
CAGAGGTTCATTTAGCGGCGGCAAGACCCTGGCCGAATGCCTGGGAGAGAAGTTGGGTTTCCGGTCGGTGGACCGCGACGTGGTGGCGGAGCGAGCTGCGGCGAGCGGCGTTTCGCAGATGGAAGTGCTGGACGCGCTGCTGAAACCGCCCAGTTTTCTGGAGCGTTTCAAGCACCAACGCTATCAATACCTGGCGCTCTTTCAAGCCGCCCTGGCGGAAGAAGTGAAAACCGGCAAGGTGGTCTACCACGGCAACGCCGGGCACCTGCTGTTGAAGGATGCGGGACCGGTGCTCAAAGTGCGGGTCATCGCTCCCATGGAGAAGCGCATCGCCATGGTGCAGAACCGCCTGAAGCTGAGCACCGGCGAAGCGGTGGCCCACATCCACAAAGTGGATCACGACCGCAAGAACTGGACCCGCTATCTTTACGGAGTGAACTGGGAGGACCCCGGCCTTTACGACCTGGTGGTCAACCTCGATTCCATGGACGTTCCGGAGGCGTGTGAAATCGTGGTGGCGGCGGCGCGGCAGCAGAAGTGCTTCAACTTCGTCGGTCCCTGCCAGACGCAGATGCAGGATCTGGCGGTGGGCAGCCGGGTGCGCGCCAACCTGGCCATCAACCCCTCCACCTCGCACCTGGAATTCGAGGTGACGTCGCGCGAAGGGCAGGTTTCGATCCGCGGCAAGATCACCCCGCCCGAGGCGCTGGAAGAAGTCAAGCGGGTGGCCCTGGCGGTCCCCGGCGTTGTGGAACTGGATTTGAACGGACTGGCACTCTCCTCGCACGCGTAGCCTACCGGCTCGCGCCATGACCCGTTCCCTCGCCCGCACGAGGGCGAAGTGTGCCCGCGCGTAACGCGCGCCGCGGAGGGCGCGTGGGGTGGCCTAGGGAGGCGATGCAGTGCCTATCTTCCTTCCCGTGGCCGGCCGATGTCTGAACCTTTTCTTCCTGGCCGGCCTGGGAACAGCGATCGGATTCATCTCCGGACTATTCGGAGTAGGCGGCGGCTTCCTGTTGACCCCCATTCTGATCATGATGGGGGTTCCAGCCACAGTGTCGGTGGCCTCGGGGTCGTGCGAGATCGTGGCCACCTCCTCGTCGGGCATGGCGGCGCATTTTCGCCTCGGCCACGTGGACGCCAAGATGGGGAGCCTGCTGCTGCTGGGCGGGCTGGGGGGCTCGGCGGTCGGCGTGGAAGCCCTCAAGGGCCTGCACGCCATCGGCGAAGCGAGCCTGGTCATCACCCTGACCTACGTGGTGGTGCTGGGGGCACTGGGCAGCTACATGTTCATCCAGAGCCTCCGCACCCTGCGGCGCGGCTCCATCGTGGGCGGCGCGCGTGAGCCTTCGCGGGGCCTCCGGCTGCTCAGCCGCCTTCCCCTGCAAATGGATTTCCCCCGCTCGGGGGTGCGCCACTCCCTGCTCGTCCCCCTGGCGCTGGGCCTGGTGCTGGGGACGGTGGCGGCGATCATGGGCGTGGGGGGCGGCTTCGTCATGCTGCCCATGATGGTCTACCTGCTGGGCATGCCCATGCACATCGCCGTGGGCACCAGCCTCTTTCAGATTCTCTTCTCCTCCGCCGGAACCACCTACCTGCAAGCGATCGCCAACGGCACGGTGGACCTGCTGCTGGTGCTTCCCCTGGCGGGGGGCTCGGCGCTGGGCGCGCAGTTGGGGGCGCGCGTGAGCCGCCTGCTGCGCGGCGAACAGTTGATGATTCTGCTCGCCATCATCGTGCTGGCGGTCACCGGCGAGATGGTCTCGCGGCTGGTGCTGCGTCCTTCCAGTGTTCTGCACCAGGGCCCGGCGTTGCACGGCCGGCTCGCCCCGCCCTCGCGGCCGGTCCCGCCCGAGCATCGCCTGGCTATCGGAGACCGCGCGCGAACCGGAAATTTCTCCCTGGCCACCGCGGGTCCCGGACTTCCCGGAGACCGCGGCCATCGCCTCCGCGCCCACTGGGCGCCCCTGCCGGAAAGTAAGGAAAGGATACAGGCATGTCCATTCTCTTACCCGTAGCCGGACTGAGCCTCAGCCTGGTGCTGTTGCTCATCGTCGGGGCGCTGGTCGGCTGGCTCTCGGGGCTGTTCGGCGTGGGGGGCGGATTCCTGATCACGCCGGTGCTGATGATGATCGGCGTGCCGCCCACCGTGGCGGCGGCGTCGGGGTCGTGCCAGATGGTGGCGACCTCATCCTCCGGCATGGCCGCGCATTCGCGCCAGGGGAACGTGGACATGAAGATGGGCGGCATCCTGCTGGTGGGCGGATTGGCGGGAGCCGAGTTGGGGGTGCGCGCCATCGAGTACCTGCACACCCTGGGCGAAGCCAGCCTGGCCATCGAGCTCTCCTACGTCCTGGTGCTGGGCAGCCTGGGCAGTTACATGTTCTTCCAAAGCCTGAAGACCCTGCGGCGCGGGGCGCTGGCCGAGCGTCATCACCAGCCGCCGCGCGGCGAGGGGCGGCTGAGCTGGCTTCCCTGGCAGATCGAATTCCCGCGCTCCGGGGTGCGGCACTCCATCCTGGTGCCCATGTTCCTGGCCCTCATCGTGGGCATCCTGGCCTCCATCATGGGCGTGGGAGGCGGCTTCATCATGCTGCCCATGATGGTCTACCTGCTGGGCATGCCCACCCATATCGCCGTGGGGACGAGCCTGTTTCAGATCCTCTTCCTGTGCGCGGGGGTCACCTACCTGCAGGCGGCCGCCAACCAGACCGTGGACCTGGTCCTGGTGCTGCCCCTGGCGCTGGGCTCGGCGCTGGGCGCGCAGTTGGGAGCGCGCTTGAGCCGCTTGATGCGCGGCGAGCAGCTGATGATCCTGCTGGCCGTCATCGTCCTGGCGGTCACCGGAGAGATGGTCTCCAAGCTCATCCTCCACCCCGCCAGTTACCTGCGTCCGCCCTCCATCATGCACGAGCGCGGAACCATCGTCCCCGGCAAAGGGTTCCGGCGCACCGAGCTGCGCAGCCCGCCCGGCCTGTCGCCTCCGATGACTAGGCTAGCTTACTTGCTTTCCGGCGATCCGCTGCGCACCGAGTGGCCGGGGCTTTTCCCGGCGTCGGAGCCGCCGGCCCGCACCGCCGGCCAACCGGGCGCTTCTTCTCCCCGCGCCGGCGCGCCCGCTGAGACGGCCACAGCGCGGAGTTTTGTCTCCGTTCCGGAGCCGCGGCAGCAAGGAGTTTTCGGGCGAGAGCTTGCCACCTTTTCGGGCGGCCGTTTGCCGCCCGGGGCGCCTTGGCGCGCCGTCTGGAGGGAAACGGCCATGCCGGCCTCGCAGGCGCGGCTTGAAAGTCCGATCCGCCGCTCGCCCCACCACGCGCGGGCCGGCGGGAAAGATGTCGACCCTGGAGTAAGTTTAGTTACCACAGCCATGTACGAGGAAAGGCATCGAGCATGCCGGTTTTCTTACCTGTAGCCGAGTTGAGCATCAGCCTGGTAGTTTTGCTGATGGTAGGGGCGGCCGTGGGGTCGCTCTCGGGGCTTTTCGGAGTGGGTGGAGGGTTCCTGATGACCCCCATCCTGATGATGATCGGCGTGCCGCCCACGGTGGCGGCGGCGTCGGATTCCTGCCAGATCGTGGCCACCTCGTCGTCGGGGATGGCCGCGCACTCGCGGCTGGGCAACGTGGACTTCAAAATGGGCGCCATCCTGTTGGGGGGAGGCCTGGGAGGGGCCTTCCTGGGCGTGCACGCCATCAAGCTCCTGCGCCTGCTGGGCGAGGCCGACCTGGTGATCACCCTAGCCTACATCTTCGTGCTCGGCAGCCTGGGCGGTTACATGTTCATCCAGAGCCTGCAAACCCTGCGCCGCGGAGCGCTGGCCGGCCACCGGCATAAGGCCCCCAAGGGCGAAGGCTTCCTCAGCCGCTTGCCCTGGCAGATGGAATTTCCCAGCTCGGGCGTCCGCCACTCCATCCTCATCCCCATCGCCCTGGCCATCGTGGTCGGCATCCTGGCGTCGGTGATGGGCGTGGGCGGCGGGTTCGTCATGATTCCCATGATGGTCTACCTGCTCGGTATGCCTACCCACGTGGCCGTGGGCACCAGCCTGTTTCAGATCCTTTTCCTCTGCGCGGGCGTCACTTACATGCAGGCGTCCACCAACCAGACCGTCGACTTGATGCTGGTGCTGCCCCTCGCCCTGGGCTCGGCGCTGGGCGCGCAACTGGGCGCGCGGCTGGGCCGCTTGCTGCGCGGCGAACAGTTGATCATCCTACTCGCCGTGCTGGTGCTGGGCGTCACCGGGAAGATGGCCGTCGGGTTGATCGCGTCGCCCTCCAGCTTCCTCCGCCCGGCCGAGATTTACCGCCGCGAAGACATCACCGAGGGTGTCCCCAAAGCCTCGCTGCTCAAACCGCTCGCCCATCCGCCCTTACCTCAGAAGGCGCCCGCCGGAGAGCCGGCTTCGCCTGAGGCCCGCGCGGCGCTGCAATCCTCCGCACCGCTCCAGTTCCTGTTCACCAACCGGCAGGGAAAGCTCCGGTGGTGGGTGCTTCATTGGCGCCTGTCGGAATCGGGGCATCACTGGGCGACGCTGGGAGCGGGAGGAGTGGACATGATGTCCTCTCTTGCCCGAATCATGCCCTTTCACGCCCTTTCACGCTTGTTCTGAGTCTGTCATTCCAAATTTCTGTTGGGTGCTGGAAGTTTCGGTTCAGCGCTTGCCCGCGGCCAGCAGTTTCTGGAAGGCCGGTTGGCTTTTCATGGCGCCCCATTCGGGGTCGGCGCTGACCTCGTGTACGGAGTAGCCCTTGGTGATGGCGCGCTGAAGCCAGACGAGCGCCTGAGTCTGGTCGCCTGCGAGGTGATAGACAAGCGCCGCGTAGTAGTTCACCGAGACGTCGCGCGGGCCGACGTGCAGGGCCTTCTGAATCGCTTGAAGCGACGCCTGCTGTTGTCCGCTCTTGACGCGGTAGAGCGCCAGGTGCGCCCACGACATCGCGGAGCGCGGGTTCACCTTCAAATCGGCCTCGACCAAGCGGATGGCGCGCGCATAAGTGGCGAGCGCCTGATCGTGGTCGCCGGGCGTCCAGCGGTAGGCGTCCGCCAGGTTGCCCATCAACGATTCATCTTTGGGAGTCATCTCCACGGCCTTGGCAAACAAGCGCGCCGACTCCCCGTAGCGGCCCTGAAAGAAAATGACCGTAGCCAAATTGGAGTAACCCACAGCGCTGCGGTGGACGGCCAGGGATTTCTTGAACATCGCCGCCGCCTGCGGCCAGTTCCCCTGAAAGTAGTAGACCGCGCCCAGGTTGTCGTAGCCGTTGTAATTCTGCGGCGCCAGGGCGATGACTTTCTGAAACATGGAGGCGGCCTTTGGGAACTCACCCAGCCGCCAGTAGAAATTCCCCAGCCACAGATAAGGTCCCCAATAGTTGGGTTCCACGCTGATGGCGCGGCGGTAGGTCTGCTCGGCCTCGGCGGTCTTGCCAAGGTGATACTGGGCGTCCGCCAGCCCGCCGTATGCGCGCGTATTGGTGGGCTCGGCGGCGATGACTTTGCGGAATTCCTCTTCCCCCTGGGCGTATTGCCCCGTGCCGTTGGCGAGGGTACCCAGGCAGAGGTGCGAAGCGGGGAGATTGCCGTCGAGAGCGACGGCGCGCCCGCACGACTGCCGCGCATGATCCACCCAGGCGGTGTCGCCGGTTGCTTCATATTTCCGCCAGTAGGCCTCGCCCAGCCCGGCGTAAGCCAGCGCATAAGCGGGATCGGTGTTAAGCGCCGATTGAAATACCGCGACCGCCTGATCGAGGTTTTCCTCCCGCTCGTAGTTCTGCAAATAACCCAATCCCTGGAGGTAAGCCTGGAAGGCGCGGGCGTCCTCGGTGCCGTGCTTTTCGACGGAGCGGCGCTGGGCGGGCTGCAAGTTCAAGCCGAGCATCCCGGCGGCTCCTTCCACCACCTGGTCTTCGATGGCGAAGGGATCGGAAGCGGGTTGGGTCAGCGTGGAGGCGGCCAGTTGGCGTTCCGTGGCGGCGTCCACCAGCGCGTAGCTGATGCGGATGCGCTGCCCGGCGCGCTCCAGGCTGCCGGAAAAAACCAGATTGACTCCGAAGGCCTTGTGCGCCTCGCCGGCCGTCGCCACATGGTGGGCGTACACGTCGCTCGCTGGAACCAACTGCAAGGAGTGGCCGGGAGAAAGTTGCGTGAGCTTGGCGGTCAGGGTCTCGGAAATCCCGCGCGCGAAAGCCTGGTCGTTGGCGCTTCCTCCGATCACCGTAAAAGGCAGCACCGCCAGCTCTTTCTGATGGGGAACGCTCTGCGCGGCCGGCTTCGCCGCTTGCCGGCGGTGGCGAAGCGCCGGAAGAAGAAAGAAGACCAGCCCTGCTCCCAACGCCAGAAGCAGCGCCGCTCCGGCTCCCCACACCACGGCCTTGCGCGCGCGGGCGCGCCGCGCCACCGTCACGCTGCGCGCCGTGAGCGGAAGCCCCGACACGGTGCTGGCCGGTCCCAGGTCCAGGAGCAGTTCGTGCGCGGAGGCGTAGCGCTCCGCCGGATCCTTGGCCAGGCACTTGAGAATGATCGCATCCAGCTCGGGAGGAATGTTGGCATTGAGAGAACGCGGAGGCGGGGGCGGCTGGGTCAGAATCGCCGCGATCAGTTGCGCCGTCTGCGTTTCGGTAAACGCCCGCCGGCCGCTGACCATCTCATACAGCAGCTCTCCGAAAGCGTAGAGGTCGGTGCGCGCGTCGACGGCCTCGCCGCGCAACTGTTCGGGGGCCATGTAGGGGACCGTGCCCATCACCGCGCCGGTGCGGGTCACCAGGGGCTCGTCCAGGGTGGGCGCGCCGGGAGCCACGGGGCGCAGCAGCTTGGCGAGTCCGAAGTCCACGATCTTCGCCCGGCCCTTGGGGGTGACGATGACGTTGGCGGGTTTCAAGTCGCGGTGGATGAGCCCGCGCTCGTGCGCCTCCTCGAGCGCCTCGGCCACTTGGCGGGCGATGCGCAGCGCGTCTTCGACCGCCAGCGGCCCGGCCTTCACGCGCTCGGCCAGCGTCTGCCCTTCCACCAATTCCATGGCGATGAAGGGCCGGCCGGCGTGTTCTCCGGTCTCATAGATCGTGCAGATGTTGGGATGTCCCAGCGCGGAGGCAGAGCGCGCCTCGCGCTCGAAGCGCTCCAGGGCTTCCGCGTCCTTGGCCAGAGCCTCGGGAAGGAATTTGAGCGCCACCCGGCGCCCCAGCTTGGTATCTTCGGCCTGGTACACCTCGCCCATGCCCCCGGCGCCGAGCTTCCCGACAATCCGATAGTGGGAGAAAGACGTGTCCGTGAGGTCGGCCATCACCTATCCGCTGATACGTGCAAAGCCCTGCAAGAGAGATTGTAGACATCGCCTCGCGGCAAATCAAGCCGCGCGGCGGGGGGGAGTGGTTCAATTTCAAAATCCCTTGCAGACAGGGCGTCAAGGGGGGTGCGAAAATGACCCCCAGATAGACGGCAAGGTTGCTCCATGCGCCTTGCGCCTATCAGAGGGTAATGGCCGTGCTTAGGGCTTACTTCGATGAAAGCGGCACGCATTGGGGCGGTCCAAACGCGTCCAAAGTATTTGTGCTTTGCGGATATGTCGCTTCCGAAGAAGAGTGGGATAAGAAGTTCTCGCCTGCATGGAAAAAAATCCTAAGAAAGCCCCACATTGTCCCTCCGCTTGAGTATTTTCACGCGGCTGATATTGAAGGCAGGGGCAGCGGAAGATTTCGTAAGCTCAGTCAAAGGGAACGAGAGACGCTCAAATCAGACGCTGTGAACGCCGTGGTACACAGAGGACTAATAGGAATCGCTTCAGGGGTCATCCTCGACGATTTCAATAGCACTATTGTGGGCAGCGCCCGAGAGGTCGTTGGCGATCCCTATCAATTGTGCTTTCAAAGTGCGCTGATTGAAGTTTGTAAGCGAGCCTAAATGTTCTTGGGCGAGAGGTGTAATGAAGACATTGCGTATGTATTTGACCAACACCATCTCTGGCAGTGCAAGGTTACTGAGCTTTGGGGGAGAATGGTCGACAAAGGCCTAAAGTCGCGGTATCGCATGGGAAGCCTAGCGTTTGAGGACAAAAAGAAATTCCCCCCACTTCAGGCCGCAGACCATCTTGCATATGAAACGTATCGGTATCTCTCTGAGCATTTAATTCCGCCGTCTCTCCCACTTCGTCCTGCAATGCACCGGTTTCTCTCATGGAAGCAGCACTACGGTCAATACTTTGACCGGGCGGCTTGTTTGGAGCTTCTCAAGGAGATGAAAAAGTCTGGGAAGATTCGGTGAAGTTCGGTTTAAGCTGCCGTTTCTTGAGTACGAAGCAATCTCACAAGTCTATCTGCCGGCCAAACGTGTGTTGCGAGGCTGACTTCCATCGCAGGCGTAACACGGAGAGTTTGATGCACAATTGCGAGGGACAAGAGCATGGGTTTTTGAACAACGCTGGCTGAACAAAAAATTAGAACGTGGGGACTAAGAGAGCCCCCACTGGTAGCCAATCTCTTGCGGAGGTTCCAATGCCCAGTTACGCGATATTCCTTCTCATCGGGGAGCTTATCCTGCTGATTGCGTTTCCGGCAGGCATAAGAACTGTCGGGAGAGACCTTATTGTGCTGCTGAGGCACCTTGAAGGAATTGAATCCGATTTAACCGACATCAAAAGGCGGTTGCCCAAGCGCGAATCTGATTTCGGCGGGATTTAGGAGGGCTTCTTGCTCCACCCCCTCTTAGCAGCCGATCTCGCAATCTCAGACCGTTTCACCGGCGACAGCACGGCAGCGCTGGCAGGACTACGCTTCGGCCCTCCGAGCTTGCCGAGCGCAACAGCAGCAGGATTTTTGCGAGGCTTCTCAAGGCGAACAAGCACCCACTTCGCCAGCAGAATTGGATTGGTCGTTTTTGAGCGTTTAGACATGGCCCAATTATGGCAAGGCGCAAGAGGGTGTGAAGAGCCTTGGATTTCAAATTGACCCACTGCCAGCGTGGGTGCGGATTGAGGTCAAGGCGCGCCGTCGGGCCCGGGGGCGGGGTCCTGCGGATCGCGGAAGGAGTAGTTCCCGGCCAGAAACTGCTCCACGTACCAGCGCATCGCTTCCGTGCTGCTCATATACATGTCGAGCTGGCTGCTACAGGCCATCAGGCGGCCGAGGATGTCGAGGTTGTTTTCGGTCTCCTCGCGCGGCGCTTTCTTGAACCAGGCGTTCACCAGGTCGCCGCGCCGGTCCACCACGTAGCCATAGTGTTTGAGCGAGGCTTCCAGGAAGCAGGCGCGCAGGTTGCGCCGCTGGCGCGTGGCGCCGCCTCCGGTGAAGCGGAAGGCGATGTAGTTGTTGGAGGCGTTGTCGGCCAGACAAGCGTCCACCAGCGAAAAATGGTAAGCGAGACGCGAGTTGAGGTTCATGTATTCGCTCGCCACCAGCAGGTAGCTGCGCTCGCCCAGCGCCCGGATCTCGCTGCTCTGCGGGGTGAACGAGCCCGCCATCACCGAAGCCAGGTCGCTCTAGCTCGCCGACATCTTGCGCGTCCAACTGACCGCCGGGTGGGTGATGCCTTTCCAGAGCGCCTGAAAAGGCCGGCAGACGATCTGCTGCGGGGTGACCTCGCGCGCCTCCGGGTCGTCGGCGGCCAGGCCGCCGCCCAGGTCGAGCACGAAGAGGTTGACGGGGACCGAGGCGAGGAGTTTTTTCGAGCGGTGCGGGCCGTGTTCCATCTCCCGGTCCTGCACGGCAAACATGGCTTCCACCGACTTCTCGTGACAGTAACGCAGCACGTCGTGGGCGGACTGGCAGCCGCGCGGGCGGAATCGCCAGGCGCCCGCGTCGAGCAGGTT
>JBJKQV010000051.1:0-6575 GCA_046704985.1 Terriglobia bacterium | reverse complement strand
CGCGGCGGCGGCTTGGGTGGTTGCCAAAAGCGGATTGTCCATGGCCCGCCACACGACGGTTTCCTCGCGCGCCAGGTTGAGGGCGGGCTGGTCGCGTTCGTGAATCATCAGGTAAGCCTGGTAGTCGAGCAGGGGCGGGCAGGAGAGAAGTCCTTCCCCGTGCATGGGCCGCGACTGGAGGCGCAGCAGCGCGTGTTCTAGCTTGTCGCGGTCGGCGGTGAAGTCGAGGTTTCCCTGGCCGGATGAGGTGAAGATGGCGGCCCGGTCGCCAGGGAGCAACGCGGTCTGCAAATACTTTTCGGCGGCCTGGCGCACTTGCATCAAGTCGCCGATGCTCAAGTGGACGTCGTCGAAGAACAGCGCCAGGAAGCGGCGCGGCGCCCGGGAGGCCGCCGCGGACGCAGGGCCGGTTTCCTCCGGGCCGGTCACGGTGGCGGAGGGCGAGGCCGCCACGGGTGTGGTCTCTACCGAAAACTGCCGGATGACTTGCGGCTTCCCGTTGTCAAAAAGCCGGAAATCGTCCTTGCTCAGCCCTTTGACGACTTTACCCTGCGCGTCGCGAACCACCGCCCGCACCAGCACCAGGTTCCGCTCCGCTTGCAGCTTGAAGGTGGGCTCGGATTCCTTGGTGGAAAGCTCGCTGGCGGGAATCTGCTGCGCGCCGGCGATGCCGCAGGCCATGAGCAGCAGCACGAGCGCTGCGCCCAGGAAACGTTTTCCCCCTGCGGGGGGAACGATCCCGTCGGCGTGTTGGGGAACCAGCAGGGGGCGAAGGGAAGACGCCGCTTCGGGCTGCCGTGGGCACAAGTGCCTGTCGCGCATGATGCGCTCGATTCGTCGGGTTTCGATAAGCGTAGTATCGGTTCGGGTCGAGATGAAGTCAAGGGAAAGGCAGGCGTGCGAAGACCTTGCTTTGCGATGGCCAATCTGTAATGCTGGCGCATGGCGCTGCGCCGCACGGAGCAAAGCGCGGCGCCGCTTGAATCTTCGAGCCTTGGGCTCACCGACAACGAGGAACGATCGTGGCTTACGAAAACCTTGGCGAATTCCTGAAACGCCTGGAACGCGAGGGCGAGTTGAAGCGCGTCGCCCGGGAAGTGGACGTGGACCTGGAGATTACCGAAATCACCGACCGGGTGTCGAAGGCGGACGGCCCGGCGCTGCTGTTCGAGAAGCCCATCTCCGCTAAGGACGGCGCACGCTACGAGATGCCGCTGGCCATCAACATGCTCGGTTCGAAAAAGCGCCTGGAACTGGCGCTGGACGTCCCGTCGCTGGAGGCCGCGGCCGGGCGCCTGGAAGAGTTGCTGGAGATGAAAGCGCCGGAAGGGCTGCTGGACAAAGTCAAGCTCCTGCCCAAGCTGGCGGAGATGGGTTCATTTTTCCCGCGCAGCGTGAAGAGCGGACCGGCGCAGGAAGTCGTCGAGCGCGAGCGCTTCTCGCTGGCCGAGCTGCCGGTGATGAAGTGCTGGCCGCAGGACGGCGGGCGCTTCATCACTTTTCCCCTTGTCGTCACCCGCAGCCCCAAGAACGGCCGGCGCAACGTGGGCTGCTACCGCATGCAAGTTTTCGACGCGCGCACCACCGGCATGCACTGGCAGGTTCACAAGGGAGGCGCCGAACACTTCCGCTGGCTGGAGCGGCAGGGCAAGGGCAAGCGCTTGGAGGTGGCGGTGGCCATCGGCGCCGACCCGGTCACCATGCTCTCCGGGGTCCTTCCTCTGCCCGCCGACGTGGACGAATTTCTGGCCGCCGGATTCCTGCGCCAGAAGCCCGTGGACCTGGTCAAATGCGTGAGCGTGGACCTGGAGGTTCCCGCGCAGGCCGAGATTGTTCTGGAAGGTTACGTGGACCTGGACGACATTCGCAGGGAGGGCCCCTTCGGCGACCACACCGGTTACTACTCGCTCCCCGACCAGTTTCCGGCCTTCCACCTGACCGCGCTGACACGCCGCCGCCAACCCGTTTACGCTTCCACCATCGTCGGCCCGCCGCCCATGGAGGATTACTGGATGGGTTACGCCGTCGAGCGCTTATTCCTTCCCCTGATGCGCAAGCAGATGCCGGAAGTGGTGGACATGCACATGCCGGTGGAAGGGGTTTTCCACAACCTGATGATCGTGGCCATCCGCAAGAGCTATCCCGGCCACGCCCGGCAAGTGATGAACGGCATCTGGGGCCTGCCCGGGGCGATGTTCACCAAGTGCCTGGTGGTGGTGGACGAGGACGTGGACGTACACAACCCGCGCGAGGTGGCCTGGAAAGCCCTCAACCACATCGACCCGGAGCGCGACATCCAATTTATGCTGGGGCCCGTTGACCAGCTCGAGCACGCTTCGCGCCTGCCCTGTTTCGGCTCCAAGATGGGCGTGGACGCGACGCGCAAAGGGCCGAGCGAGGGCTTCACGCGGCCCTGGCCGGACGAGATCAAGATGGATCCGGAAGTGAAGAAAAAGATCGAGGGTTTATGGGCGCAACTAGGTCTGTAAGACGCACTCGCGCGGTGCGGCCGGTGCCCGCCGCGGCGCTGGGATTCCGTCCCGAGTTCCTGGATTTCCGCCGCGGCATCCGCGTCGGGCACCTGGAAGACCACGAGCGCATCACGCGCATCCTCAAGCTGCAGCTCGAGTCGCGCTATAGTCAACCCTTCGTGACCGAGCGCTGGGGCCGGGGCGTCTACTGGCAGTGGATCGGCTACCTGCCGCGCGCAAACCGCGAGGCCAAGCCGCTTTCGTCCGGCGTCAGCTTTGGGTGCTCGAAATTTTTCCTGAGCGTGGATACGGACGAGAAGATCTTCAGCTGCGGCTTGCAGGTGGAGCGGGGCTATGTGAAGGCGCCGCGGGATTTCCGCGCCTGCCAACTGGCCCGCGACTGGGACTGGCACCGCCTGCGCGCCGCGCTCAAGAAGGGCGGGCGCATGGAGCGCGAGCTCAGCCGCCTGGTGCGCCGCGAAGGTTTTGAGATCCGCGCCGGAAACTGGGAAAGCCCCGCTTACACACGCCGCAATTTCCCCGCGCTTCCGGCGCTCGGCCGCCGCCTGGGCTCAGCCCCCGGGGACGAGTGGGCGGGCTTCCAACTCTATTACCCCATGTCCGAATCGGACGTGGCGGCCTCGACCGGCCCCGACCTGGTGGACGCCATGCTGGCTGTCTTCCGGGAAGTGACCCCGGTCATGAACCTCTGCATGCAGATCGAGCTTCCCGAGCGGCCCCGCGAAGACTGAGCGCCGCGGCCTCTCCGCAAAAAAACGGACCGCCCGAGGGCGGCCCGTTCTCCGTCCAAGTTCCCTGAGTTCAGACCCCGGCTTTCTTCCTGCCCTTGGACGTAAACAAGAGTGCATCCCGTGTGCCCTCGGGGCGAATTTCGGTGACCACCTGCTTGTGGTGCAGATCGTTGAAGTACACTTCTGTTTCCGAGTTCTTGACCATGATCTGTTTCACGCGCGCGGTGGCGGTGGCAACCAGATTCCCGTTGCGGTAGAACTTCACTTGTGGCCGCTTGGTGTGCAACGGGAACTCCACGCGGTACTTTCCCGCCTTCAGATGGTTGTTGGAGCCCACCTGGGCGGTGTACGCCAGGTTCACGTTCATGGATTTGGTTGAAGAATTATGAGAAAACCAGGAAAAACCGTATGAAAGGCTCGCCGCCAGCGGAACCGCTATCAGCGCGGCGATTGCTGAGCTGACAATTTTGTTTCGCACGTTCGTTCCTACCTCCTTGGGGTCGGAATACCCTGCACTTATTTGGACGGCTACGCCTTGGGTGCGGGTTGTCTCACCGGCGCGGAAACCGCGAATAAACTGCGCGCGCGGCGGGAAAGACAGGAGCTCTGCGAACCCAAGAACAGAAGGCGGACAGGCAACCAGGGCGGGGAAGGCGCAGCGGCGGCTGGCGGTGGCGTTGCAGGTTACTGCCGGAAGCCGGAAAATATTCCTTCCGGCTTCCGATTTTTAAACTTTAGTCGGTACGATAAAACAACGCCTGCTTTACGGCGTGAATGTGAATATCGTGCCGTTACCACCATTACTTGTGTCGGAGCCGGGGCCGCCCGCCGTCGTCGTTCCGTAAAGCATCTTGTCCGCGGGATCGTAGGTCAAAGCTGCCTCAGGATCCGACCCGTCCTTGGAATTGTTCTGGAACGAATGAATGATGGTCTCGGCATTCGTCTGGGGGTTAAATTGGAATATCGTGCCGTGGTTTATTGAGTAGCCGTCGCTGTTGGCGCCGCCACCCGCGGTCGTTCCGTAGAACATACCGTTTGCGGAATCGTAAATCAAAGCTGCCTGAGGCTCCCACGCCGACCTGGCAGAGCCTCCGAAATCATGAAGCACCGTCTCGGCATGGGTCTGCGGGTTAAGTTTGAATAGGATGCCGTCGTTGTTGGTGCCGCCGTTCGCGGTCGTTCCGTAAAGCATCCCGTCCGCAGGATCGTAGGTCAATGCTGCATCCGGACGCGATCCGTCCTTGGAATTGGGCTTGAACGAATGAACCACGGTCTCGGCATTCTTCCGCGGGTTGAATTCGAATAGGATGTTGCCGCTTGCGCCGCCCCCCGAGGTGGTTCCGTAAAACATCTTGTTCGCGGGATCGTAGGTCAGAGCTACCTCAGGATAATAGCCGTCCCCGTTTTGGTCCTTAAACGAATAGACCACGGTCTCGGCATGGGTCTTGGGGTTAAATTTGAATATCGTGCCGTAACCGACGCTGTTTCCGCCGCCCTCAGTCGTTCCATACAACATCCCGTCCGCGGCATCGTAGGTCAAAGCTGCGTGAGGATGATCCCCGTCACTAGCTGCGGCCTTGGAATTGCTGAACGAATAAACCACGGTCTCGGTGTTGGTCTGCGGGTTAAATTCGAATAGGGTGCCGTAGTTATTGCCGTAGGTGTTGCCGGGGCCGCCCGCCGAGGTCGTCCCGTAAAACATCCCGTTTGCAGGATCGTAGGTCAAAGCTGCATCAGGATTCGACCCGTCCCCGGGTTGGCCCTTAAACGAATAAAGCAGTGTCTCGGCATGGGTCTGCGGGTTAAATTTGAATATCGTGCCGTAGACGTCTGCGCCGCCATCCCTGGTCGTCCCGTAGAACATACCGTTTGCGGGATCGTAGGTCAAAGCTGCCTTAGGATCCTTCCCGTCCACGGGGCTGCCCTTGAAGAAATAGACGGGAGAATAGGAGAACGTGGCAGCCGAGGCGGTTCCCGACGTACCGCCTGCCTTTGCCGATACGGTGCCTGAAGAAGATGTGGCGGCCGGAGGGGTCCCCGGCGTACTGCTTTTTGCCTTTGCCGATGCCGTGCCTGAAGATGGGGAAGGGGACGAAGTACCGGATGAAGATTCTTTTTTGCAGCCCGACAGCGAAAAGCAAGAAAAGAGCAAGAACGCCACGATGAAGGACAGAAAAAAGGTCGAATTCCTTCGTCGTTTTGGCAACGGTCCTCTCATTAAACTCTCCTTTTATAAATAATGTGCGGCGGGTGTGGTCCGGTAAAAACCGCCCCAGAATGCCCTCTTAATTGAAAGGGACATTATATCCTACCCCACTGTTCCTGCGATGGAGTCTCTCTAGATTCCTCGGCGAGCAGCAAACTTTTGAAGCCGGTAGATACAAGCTACGGCCCGCCGCGCGAGACCGTGGGTTTTTCGTAGCGGGAAAGGCCCACGGTCAATTCAAACTGCGAATTAACCGTTGCTACCAGTTCCCGTATTCGTCGCTTGACGGATAAACCCCCGGCTATCCTTGTTGGACGCCTGCGGCGTCTGTTCTACCAGTTGAGGCGCAGCGCGAACTGGATTTGCCGGGAGTTCATGGCGGAATGAATCTTGCCGAAGCTGGAGGTGTTCGAGCAGGGAAGACCCTGGGCGAGCGCCGCCGGGTTGCTGCTGGCGACGGGCGTGCACAGCAGGCCCGGGCGGTCGAAGTTGGGATGGTTGAGCAGGTTAAAGAAATCGGCGCGCAGCACCAGGCTTGTCCGTTCGCTGAGGCGCAGCGAGCGCTCCAGGCTCGTGTCCCAGTCGGCGAGGCCGGGGCCGGTGATGACGTTGCGCCCTTCGTTGCCGGGAATGCTGAACTGCCCCAGCGCGTCGGTGTAAATGGGCGGCGTGCGGAAAGCGGCGGCGTTGAACCACTGGTCGGGGCCGCGCTGCCCGCCCGGCAGGTTGGGATTGGCGACCAGGTTGGGCCGGTCCGTGGCTGTCGTCCCGGTGCCGCTCTGCGAGGTCGAGAGCAGCACGGTCATCGCCAGGCCGGAAGCCAGCGAAACGATGTTGGACATCTCCCAGTTTCCGAGCAACCGGCCGCCCCAGCCCTGATTCATCCAGCGCCGGCCGGCGCCCAGAGGAAGCTGCCAGGTGTTGGAAAAGACGAAGCGCTGGCGCACGTCGAAATCTGAAAGCCCGCGCTCGGCCTTCATGTTGTAGTTGTCCTGCGGTTGATTGGTACCTTGCAGCCCCGAGGCGGTGTCAATGGACTTGCCCCACGTGTAGCCCGCGGAAAACGACAGCCCGGGCGCGAAGCGGCGCTCCAGGCGCACGATCAGGCCGTTGTAGCTGGAGTTGACGTCCGTCGCGCGCACGAAC
>JBJKQV010000050.1:0-4392 GCA_046704985.1 Terriglobia bacterium | reverse complement strand
GCCTACCGCAGTGTTGTAGTTCGCGTTGCAGTCAGTTGAGACACCGGAGCAGTTATATCCGAGCGCCTGGTAGCCGCTGGCTGTGTTATAGCTGCCTGTCGTGTTTTGGAAGAGTGCCTTGTCACCGCTGGCAGTGTTAAAGCTGCCCGTGGTGTTAAGGTTGAGCGCGGTGTGGCCGCTGGCGGTGTTGGAGCCGCCCGTGGTGTTCGAATGGAGTGCACCGTAGCCGCTGGCGGTGTTCCAGTGGCCCGTGGTGTTCGCAGCCAGCGCGCTTCCGCCCGTCGCGGTGTTGGCGGCTCCCGTCGTGGTGAAGTTCCCGGCGCTCGCCCCCACAAAAGTGTTGCTACTCCCGTAGGCATGGATGAAAGGTTGCCCGTTGAAGCTGATCACCCCCGCTGTTCCGTCGGAAGAGGTCGCCGGCATCACCAGGTCGCCGCTCAGGGTGGCCGTCGAGCCCACGATCACGGTGCTCGAGCTGCCGACGTTGGTCAGCCCCGAGCCGTCGCCCACAAACGAGGTGGCCGTCACCGTGCCGTTGACGTCCAGCGCTGTCGTCGGCGTCGTCGTGCCGATACCCACTTGGCCGAGCTTGTTGATGCGCATGGCGGCGTGCACGCCCGTGCCCCCCGTCATGTCGCGGGTGAGAAATTGCAGCTCGGAATCGACCCCCGTATCCGACCGTTTGACGTTGACCGCTTCAATGGCCGATCCCACGCGCCAGGTTCCCAGGTTGTCCTTGCTCGCGAACAGGTAGGAAGTGTAGTTCCCCGGCGTGGTGTCGCTGTTGGCGTACACCGCCGCCATGCTGCCCAGGTGGGTCAGCACCGTATCCGACCCGCTGATCGCTACGGCCAGCTTTTGTGAAGGGTCGAGCTTGGGCACGCTGGTGCCAATCCCCACAAAGCCGCTGCCCACCGCCAAGTCAACCCTTCCGGAGCCGCTGGGCGTCAGCGTGAGGTCCTGGTTGGTTCCCCCCGCCGTGAGGCTCATCGCTCCCGTCGAGTTCAGGGTGCCGGGAAAGCTCAGCGTGCTGCCACTCTGCGTGAGCACCGAGTCGGTGATGTCACTGGATGAGTCCCACAGCGGCAAGGTGCCGGTGGTGCCGCCCGCCGTGGTCACCGTCGTCGAACCGGTCACCTGGGGCGTCGGCGACGAAGAGGAGGAGGTGGTGCCCAGCAGCAGGTTGGTGTTCAGCGTCGTGCTTCCCAAGGTGCTCGTGGAGCCGCTTCCCGATACTTCGCCTGACTGCGGCGCCAGCATGTAGGCCGAAGCCGGCTTGCCGCCCAACGTTTCGGCATCGCCGGCCTTCAT
The DNA here is from genome assembly GCA_046704985.1 of Terriglobia bacterium. Classification (GTDB taxonomy): domain Bacteria; phylum Acidobacteriota; class Terriglobia; order UBA7540; family UBA7540; genus JBJKQV01. The sequence continues at coordinate 3,081 of JBJKQV010000050.1, read as the reverse complement.
GGCATAAGGCACGCTCACCAGCAGCACGCGCGGCTGTTCGCGGGTAGGCCCTGAACCATCACGCCCAACCAGTGCGCCTCGCCGGAAGTGAACAACTCCATGGGCACGCCTTGAGGTGTCATGGCGCCCAGCAGCACGGTGTAGCGGCCGTGCGCGTCGGCTTCCACCGTCTGCGTCTCGTACCAGAGCGCGTTCCCGCCTGCTTCCTGCGAGTACAAAGTGAAGGTCACGTCCACCGGGCCCGAGACGGGCTTACCGGCGGGATTCATCAGCAACCCGCGGAACTTCATGAGGCGTGGAACTACCGCCTGCGAGCCGCTGTCAAGCGGCGTCGCAGAGGTTGGCGCGGCTGGCTGCACAGAAGCTGCGAGAGTCTTCTGATAACTTCTTGCCGGGAATTGCGCGCCAAGTGGAAGCGCGAAACTTATTCCCAGACACACGACGCCAACCCAAGCCCAGAGAACGTGGCATTTCATGGTGGCACCTCATTGGTTCGTATGTAGATGTTGCTTAACCCGGGAAGCAGGAGCAGCCCCGCCGCACGCCTAAACTTGAATGCGCGAACTTGGCAAGAGAGAAGGACACCCGCGAGCGAAACGCGGGCTTTCCACCTCGGGGCGCGAGATGAATGCTCATCGGGCCGCTCCAGTCTTTGCGAGGGCGGGGCCGCCGGCCCATACTTACTTCCCGGCGCTCACCACGTCGAGCCTAAAGGTCGTGCCGGTACACCCGTGATTAAGACGACAGTATGTCGGCAAGGTTTCGACCGAGCAGCGTGGAGTTTCCGCGCGAACAGGGCGAGACGGCCCCGGCTGACCCAGCGCCCTTCGATGAGGGCATTGAAGTCACCGCCTAAAGCGGCTACACTGCCGCCAAGCGGATAGTGGAAACTTCCTGAACGAGGTGGGAAATTTATGGCAACCAAAACAAGGAAATGGACGAAGTGGCTCGCGCTCGTGTCGCTGGCGATTCTGGCAGCGCTCCTGATGGGCGTGGACCGGAGCGAGAAGAGCGCGGAGGCGGCGCCAGTGCCTGCGGCGCCCGCCAAGGCCGCGCGGCAAGCACACGCTCTGCCCCGGCAGCTCAAGCACTCTTATCGCTTTGAAAAGGGCGGTTGGATTTACGTGCACCTGCAAGGCTCGCCGTCCGACATCGGATTCCAGCACGGCTACCTGCTGGCGCCGGAAATCGAGGACGCCTTCCACGTCATCCGCCTCATGGACACGCACAGCTCGGGCAAGGATTGGGAATTCTTCCGCCACGCCGCACACTCGATGCTCTGGCCGATGATTGACAGCGAATACCGCCAGGAGCTCGAAGGCATCACCGCCGGGCTGCGCGCCCACGGCATCAAGGACATGGACCTCGACGACGTGGTGGCGCTCAACGCCTTTGAGGAATTGCCCGACTACTACGTGCCCTGGTACGACGCCCAGCACAAGGTGGCCGAAGCCCGGCCCATCCTTCCCGACGGGCATTGCAGCGCCTTCGTGGCCACCGGTTCCTGGACGCACTCGCACGGCATCGTCATCGCCCACAACAATTGGACCAGTTACCTGGACGGCGAGCGCTGGAACATCATCTTCGACATCGCCCCTGCGCACGGCCACCGCATCCTCATGGACGGCTTTCCGGGCGTCATCACCAGCGACGACGACTTTGGGATCAACTCCGCCGGCATCATGATTACCGAAACCACTATCACCCAGTTTTTCGGCTGGGACCCCAAGGGTATACCGGAATTCGTCCGCTCGCGCCGCGCCCTGCAATACGCCAATTCCATCGACGACTACGTGCGCATCATGGAGAAAGGCAACAACGGCGGCTACGCCAACGACTGGCTGATTGGCGACCGCAAGACGGGCGAGATCGCGCAGCTGGAGCTGGGCTTGAAGCACACACGCCTTTGGCGCACCAAGGACGGCTACTTTGTGGGCTCCAACTGGGCGCGCGACCCCCAGGTGCTCCGCGACGAAACCACATTCAACCCCAACGATCTGTCGAGCTCGCCCAACGCCCGCCGCGTGCGATGGGAAGAGTTGATGAAGCAATACAAAGGACGCGTCGACGTGGCGCTGGCGGAAAAGTTCCTCGGCGACCATTACGACACCTACCTGAAAAAGGAGATGCCCGACGCCCGCACCTTGTGCGGCCACATCGACCTGGACCCTAAGGGCGTTCCGGAGTGGGACCGTGGACCGTACTCGCCCGGCGGGGCGGTGCAGGGCAAGGTGACCGACAGCGCCTTGGCGCGCGCTATGAGTATGGTGGCGCGCATGGGCCACCCCGGCGGGCGTGATTTCATCGCCGCACCTTTCCTCAAAGCGCATCCGGAATACAATTGGCAAGCGCCGTTGCTGCGCGACATGAAGGCAGGCCCGTGGACGGATTTTTCCATCGGGCAGAAAAAGTAGCGCGCGGCGGCCGGGCTGCGCACCGGAAGGTGCTGCCCTAAAGGGCAGCGCTACTTAGAACCAGCCATAAGCCGCGTGCGCAGGGGCTCACTCGCAGCCATGTCAATGATCGTCCACGCCATGGCGAGGGCGCCGTCGGCGAGTGCCCGGTCGGCGGCCGGCCGCGCGCAGTAGGCGGTGAACTCGGGTTGGTGATTGACGGCCGTGCCGCTTTCGATTCCGATGGACGGGTGGATGGACGGGATGGCGAGCGAGACGTTGCCCATGTCGGTGGAAGCAGCGAGGCGTTCGCCGAGCGGGCCAAGGTCAGGAAACTTCCGTCCCAGAGCAATGGCGTTCTTCTCGTAGAGGTCCGCCATGTCTTTATCGTGGCGCATTTCGGCGTAAGGGCTGTCCCCGCCCACAAACTTCATCTTCGACCCCGTCGCCAGCGCACCCGCCTCAAAGCAGCGATATACGCGCGGGCGCAGGTCTTCCAATTCCTTCAACGTGTCGCCGCGAATGATGTACTTGGCCGAGGTGTGCGCGGGGATGACGTTGGGAGCGTCGCCGCCGTGGGTGGTGATGCCGTGGATACGGTCGGTGGCGCGGAGACTCTGGCGCAGCAAGCCAATCGCCACCTGCGCGACGGTCAGCGCGTCGGCGGCGTTGACGCCCACCTCTGGCG
>JBJKQV010000049.1:0-5625 GCA_046704985.1 Terriglobia bacterium | reverse complement strand
GTAGTGAAGAATTCGGCCGCCGTGGCCGTAGTAGCGGACGCCCTCGCGCACTCCCCAATGTTTGGTGGCGAAGACGTCAACCCCGCCGCCCACGTTGAAGCCGTTGGCGATCACCTTCTTGGGGCCTTCGGTGATGGTGTTATGCCCGAAGAATAGCGTATAACCGCCCTCCACGAACGGCGCGGCGTTGCCGGTCAGCTTCTTGGGGAAGAAGTGGTAGGAGCCGTCGAGCGAAGCCAGGCCCAGCGTCCCGTTGCCTTCGTCTTTCCAGTCGAGTGCTCCGCCGGCCAGTTCGGCGCCGAACCCCACGCCGTGCGGGGCGTAGAATTCCACGCCCCATCCGGCCGTTGGGGTCATCTTGCGGTTCGCGGCGCCTATGAAACCGTAAGCCTGACCCCAGGGCTGACGGTGGGTGTCCTGCGCCAGGGCCCAGGCGGGTACCAGAACCAGCATGAGGACCATTGGGATGAGTTTTCTCATCGTTCGCCTCACGGTTAAGACGCCGCCACGTATATCCATAACTTATTTAGTTGTCAAGTGTTCAGTATACAATGAACGCTGAAAGTCCAATTGGGTGAAGGCGGGGAATCGCCAGGGCGAAACGGCGATGGCGCTAGGCAGGCTGCTGGCTGGCCAACACGGGTGCGGCCGCGCGCGGCGGGGCAGAGGCCAGGCCGTCGGAGGTGACCACTTCCCAGGCGCTCTTGTGGCGGAGGAGCTTGTCCACCAGTGCGGCGTGCAGGGCGTGGCCGCCGCGCTCAGCGACCACGTGGCCTACCAGCGGACGGCCGAGCAGTGACAGGTCGCCGATCAGGTCCAGAATCTTGTGGCGGCAGAACTCGTCGGGGAAGCGCAGACCCTCGGGATTGAGCAACCCGTCACGGGTCAGGACCACGGCGTTTTCGAGCGAGCCGCCGCGAATCAGCCCGCTCTTGCGCAGCGTTTCGACCTCATCGAAAAATCCAAAGGTGCGCGCCGGCGCGATGGCCGAAGCGTAGTCCTCCCGGCCGGGCGCGAATTCCAGCGTCTGCTCGCCGATCAGCGGGTGCGGGAAGGCGATGCGATAGGTGACGCGGAATGTCTCGGCGGGATAAACGGCGATGCGCTTCGCGCCCTCGACGATTTCCAGGGGCTTGAGGACGCGCGCGAACTTGCGGCGCGCGCGCTGGCGGCGCAGCCCGGCGCGCTTCACCATCTCCACAAAGGGCTGTGCGCTGCCGTCGGCGATAGGCACTTCCAGGTTGTCGATTTCCGCCACCACGTTGTCCACGCCCGCCGCCGCCAGCGCCGAGAGCAGGTGCTCGGTGGTGGAAATCAGCACGCCCTTCTTCATCAGGCTGGTGGCGTAGCTGACCCGCGCCACGTTCTGCGCGCGCGCTTCGATGGCGAAGTTGTCCAGGTCGGTACGTTTGAAGATGACGCCGCTCGAGGCGGGGGCGGGCGCCAGGCGCATGGTCACCGGCACGCCCGTGTGCAGGCCGATGCCCGACAGGCTCACTGGCGAAGCGATGGTTTGCTGGTGTTCCAAAGTCTAAGCCACCCAACAATCTTGATTCAGCACAATCCTTGCCACTTCCTTCGCCTCTGATAAGATACACGAATTGAGGGGGTTGCGGCCAGTATTTATTTGTCAGTTGAATCCTCGGTGTGGCAAAAACGCAACACTTGTGGCGACATTCGAGCACTTCCTGCCGCAACTTGGCGCGACTTCAGCTCTCTGCCGCTTCCTTCCCGCGCCCGCGACCGCCGCTCTTCATGTAAAATGGCCGCTCAACAAAGTGAGGAGAAGAAATTGCCCAGCGACTCGAAACCCCAACGTCTGTTTCTGATTGACGCCATGTCCCTGGTTTTCCGGGCCTTCTTCGCGCCCATGCAGACGGCGTTGGTCTCGCCCGCCGGCCTGCCCACCAAGGCGATTTACATTTTCGTGCGCACGCTGCTCAAGCTGCGCAAGCAGCACGCCCCCGAGCGCCTGGCGGTGGCCTTCGACCTGGCGGCGCCGACTTTTCGCGACAAGTTGTTTGAGGAATACAAGGCCAACCGCCCGGAGTTTCCCGACGAGTTGGCGGTGCAGCTTCCCTACGTGCGGCGCTTCTGCCGCGCTCTGGGATTTCCGCTGGCGGAGAAGGAAGGTTTTGAGGCCGACGACGTCATCGGCACGCTAGCCCGCCAAGGCAAGGGGCAGGGTTGGGAAGTTTATATCGTCTCCGGCGACGAGGACCTTTTCCAGCTCGTCGACGACCAGGTGCGGGTGCTCAAGCCCGCGCGCGCGAGCGACGGTGAAACCCTCTGCGACGCCGAAAAGGTAAAAGAGATCATGGGCGTCGAGCCTGGCCAAGTGGTGGACTGGCTGGCGCTCACCGGCGATCCCAGCGACAACATCCCCGGCGCCCGCCCTCTGCCCGGCCAGGAACCCAAGCTTACACCGGGGCAGAAGAAGCGCAGCTACATCGGTCCCAAGGGCGCCACCGACTTGATCAACCGCTTCGGCACATTGGAAAAGGTGCTGGCGAATTTCGAAAAGGTGGAGCGGCAGAGTTACCGCGAGGCCCTGCGCGACTACAAGCGCGAGGCGCTGCTCAGCCGCGACCTGGCGACCATTCGCACCGACGTGCCGCTGGAGCTGGGGGTTGAAGAGTTGGGTCCGGGCGCGCCGGATTTGGACGAAATCCGCGCTCTCTGCCAGGAGCTGGGTTTTGCCTCGCTGCTCGCCGAGCTGCTGGAAGCCTCGGGCCCGGCGGTGGCGGCGGTCGAGTCCGAAGATCTGAGTTCGGCGGCGGCCGTCCGGCGCTGGCTGAAGGCGCTGTCGGCGGGCGCGCCGCTGGCGGTGGCTTACGCGGTGGAATGGGACGAGGGTTTTGGCGGGCGGCTGGCGGGTTTGGGATTGGCTGACGGCCGGCGCGCCGCGGTGATTCCGGGCGCGGGAGACGCGCTGAAGGCGGCGGGAAAAGCGCTTGCCGCCGGCGACCATCCCAAGGCCGTCCACGACTCCAAGCTTCTCAGCCTGTTGTTGCGCAAGGAAGACCTGGATCTGGCGGGTGCTGAGCACGACACCATGCTCTACGCTTTTCTGCTCGAGCCGCTGGCGTCGAGCGAGCGGCTGGAAGAAGTGGTGCTGCGGCGGCTGGGGCGGCGCGTGGCTCCGTCGCTGGCCGACGCGGCTGAGCGCACGAGGGAGCTCGCGGCGCTGCTAGTGCCCGAAATCGCCCGCGAGCGATTGAAGCAGCTTTACGACGAAATCGAATTGCCGCTCGCCGCCGTGCTGGCGGACGTGGAGGCGGCGGGCATCCGCCTCGACCCCGCCATCCTGGCCAAGATGTCGGCGGAATTCGCCAAGGAGCTGGCCGCGCTCACGCAGGAAATCTACGACCTGGCGGGCCAGGCGTTCGACATCAACTCACCCAAGCAGCTGGGCGAAATCCTCTTTGAGAAACTACAACTGCCCGGCGGCCGGCGGCTGAAAAAAAGCGGGCAGTATTCGACCTCCGCGGCGGTGCTGGAAACGCTGGCGGAGAGCCACGAGCTGCCGCGCAAGATTCTCGACTACCGCACGCGTTCCAAGCTCCTTTCCACTTACCTGGAGGCGCTGCCGCGCTTCATCAACCCGCAGACCGGGCGCGTGCACACCAGCTTCAACCAGACGGGAGCGCGCACCGGGCGCCTGTCGTCCTCGAATCCCAACCTGCAGAACATTCCCATCGGCGAGGAGTTCGGGCTGCGCATCCGCTCGGCGTTCGTGGCCGAGCCGGGCACCAAGCTGATTTCCGCCGACTATTCGCAGATCGAACTGCGGGTGCTCGCGCACCTGTCCGGAGACCCGCGGCTGATCGAAGCGTTTCGCAACGACCAGGACATCCACGCGCGCACGGCGCAGGAAATTTTCGGCGTGCTGCCCGGCCTGCAAACCCACGAGCACCGGCGCATGGCCAAGGCGATCAACTACGGGGTGATTTACGGTCTCAGCTCGTTCGGCCTGGCGGGGCGAACGGGCACCAGCAAGACGGAAGCGCAGGAATACATTGACGCCTACTTTGCGCGCTACCGGAAGGTGAAGGAATATCTGGACGGGGTGGTGGACGAGGCGCGGCGCACCGGGCGCGTGCGAACGCTGTTCGGCCGCCTGCGCCCCATTCCCGAAATCAACTCCAACGACGTGCCGGCGCGCAACCGCGCCGAGCGCGAGGCGATGAACACGCCCTTGCAGGGCACGGCCGCCGACCTGCTGAAGCTGGCGATGGTCAAGGCGCACGCGCGGCTCGAGCGGGAAAAGATGCGCACCCGCATGATCCTGACCGTACACGACGAGTTGGTTTTCGAGGCGCCCGACGACGAGCTCGACCGCGCCCGCGAGCTGGTGCGCGCGGAGATGGAAGGCGCTTTCGAAATGAAAGTTCCTCTCAAGGTGGACCTGGGCGTGGGCGAGAACTGGCGGGACGCCAAGTAGTTGGCGGTAGGCAGGAGCAGTCGGCAGTAGCCAGAAGCTAGAAGCCAGGAGCCAGAAAGCTGAGAGCCTACTTGTCCGGGCGAAAGGCGGCTTAGCGGTTGCTGCTCAGCTTGGCGAGCAAGCACAGGATTTCCAGGTAGAGCCAGACGAGGGTGGCCATCAAGCCGAAGGCGGCGTACGACTCCGTGTAGCGCGGCGGCGGCGCCCCGTTACTCTGCGAGGTTGGCGAGCTTGCGCCCGGCGTGTCGGCGCGCGGCGGGGTAGTCGCCGCCGAAGAGCGCCTGGCAATAGGCGCGGTAGGCGGGGGTGACGACGGGAGGCACTTGGCTCTTGGGCAGGACGCGGCGCTGCTGCGCGGTTTGCTCGAGCACGCGCACGCCCGCTTCCAGGGCGGCCATGAATTCTTCCCGCTCTTCGGGCGCCGCGAGCAGGCGCCGGGCAAACTGCGTTCCGCGCGTCGCAATCAAATCTTTCAGGCGCGCGCCGAATTCCGGCGTGGCCTTGCCGCGCGGGTCTTCGCCGATGATGCCCTCCAGCGGCTGGCCGGCGGGGCGGGCGTCGAGGCGCACCAAGTCGGGCCGCAGCGCGGCGAGCAGCGACGTCTCGCCCAGCGCCGCGTGGTCGCCGTCGTAGCCCTGGTCGGTGGTAAGGTCGTATTCGGTGAGCGGCAGGACGGCGGCGGAAGTCGCGCGCATCGCTTCCAGCGCCGCGCGTTTCAAGATCAGCGTCTGGTCCAATCCGAAGTGCCCGGTCAGGCCCACCACCACGCGAAAGCCCATGCTCGCAAACTGCTCAAAGACGGCGCGGAGGAGCGGCTCAATCACCTGTGGGGTGAGCCTGAGGGTGAAGGGAAAAGGCACGCCGCCCGCCGCCCAGTAAGAGACCGGCGCCAGCACGCCGCCCGAAGCTTCGGCGATGGCCTCGCCGAGCGCCTGCGCGACCAGGCCGTCCAGCCGCACGGGCAGGTGGTGGCTGTGCCACTCGACGGTGCCGAAGGGCAGCACCAGAATCGGCGCTTCCGCGACCCGCGCCTCCAGTTCCTGCGGAAACATTTCTTCCAGCCGGTAAACGCTCATGCTTCACCCTCGAAAGTGACCACGGTGCGAATGCCGCTTTGGCGCTCGGGGTGGGCGAAAATTTCCGGCACCTCGGCGAGCGAGACGCGCGGGCGGGCCAGCGCG
>JBJKQV010000048.1:0-4708 GCA_046704985.1 Terriglobia bacterium | reverse complement strand
TCCGGCGCAGCGCGCCCGGCGCAGGATTCCAGGGCGGCGCGCACGCGCTCTTCCCCAAAGAGCTCGTTCCCGGCGTTCTGGGCCTCCGTCACTCCGTCGGAAAAGACCAGCACCTGATCGCCCTGCTGCAGTTGCACGCTGCGCAGGGTGAAGCTGGCGTCGGCGAAAAGCCCCACAGGAAAGTTCGGGGATTCGAGCGCCTCGACCTCGCCGCCGGCGCGCACCAGCAGGGGCGTGGCTTGGCCGGCGTTGACGTAATCGAGCCGCCCGCCCGGTTCCAGCACCCCGTAAAAAATCGTGGCGAACATTTCCGGCGAGGTCCGATCGCAAAGGAATTCGTTGACGCGCCGGAAGAGCTCCTCCAGCGGCGGATCGCCTGCAGCTACGGCGGTGAAAGCGCCCTGCAAGGTGGCCGCCAGCATGGCGGCGGGCAAGCCCTTGCCGGAAACGTCCGCCACTGTCAGCCCCAGGCGGTCGCCGGGCAGCTTGATGCCGTCGAAGTAGTCGCCGCCCACCGTTTGGCACGGCATGGTGACGGCGTGAAGTTCAAAGAAGCCGCCGCGCGGCAGTTTGCGCGGCAGCAAATCCTGCTGAATTCTCCGCGCCAGCGAGAACTCGTGCTGGATGCGCTCCTGCTCGCGGGTGATCCGAAACAAACGGGCGTTCTCGATGACCGTGGCGCCTTCCAGCGCGAAGGTCTGCAGCACCTGGCGGTCGAGCCCGGTGAGCGCCGTGGGCCGCGCCAGGCTGTCCATGTAGAGCACGCCCAGCAGTTCCGGCGCGGTCTGCATGATGGTTTCGCCGGTCACTTCCGTCATGGCGTGCTTTTGCAGCGGCACCACCACCACGCCGCGCACCCCACCGCTGATCATGGCGGTGTCGTGGGTCGAGCGGCCGGTCATCTGGTCCTCGAGCGCCACCTGCTCGCGCCCCGACTTCATCACGCGCTGGATCGCCTCGTGGGAATAATCCTGCACGTCCAGGGAAAGAAATGCTCCGCCGCGGCCGCGCGCCAGGGCCAGGCGCAGTTCGCCGCTGGGCTCGCGCAGGAAAAGCAACCCGCGCTCCGCGTCGGTCAGCTGCAGGGCCGAGTCCACCAGCAGGGTGAGCACTTCCTCGAGCGCCGGGGCGCGGTGGAGCATCTGCGCCATCTGCAGCAGCAAGCCCAGGTGCTGCAATTGCGGCGCCGGGCTTTCGGCCGCGCGGCCGATCTTCTCCAGCAGGTTGGGCAGGGCGTCATTACTGGAAACGAAGGAGAGCTGGCAGGCGTCCGCCACCCCCAGGCTGATGCGGTCGCCGGACTTCAACACTTGCGACTCGATGCGCTCGTTGTTGACGAAGGTTCCGTGGCGGCTCTCCGAGTCCTCGAGAACGTGCCCGCGCTCGTCCTGGATGATGCGCGCGTGATGGCGGGAGATGCGGCTGTCCAGCAACACCAGGTCGTTATCGCTCTGCCGCCCCAGCATGAAGGGGGTGTGCACGATCTCGACTTCGCGGTCGGCGCCCGTGGTGCCATGAACGATCAAATGTGGAATTGAGCCCGGCACAGTCGTGTCTTAGCCTCCAAACCGGCAGGAAGTATACCAGACCGCTCCCCGCGGCGAAACCCGGAGCGTGCCCTTTGGGGCGACTATTTTCCCGCTCCGCCGCCCGCCGCGCGCGTCCAGGCCCCTCCAGGCGCCGTTGGACCGAAAACCTTTGCAAATTTCACCGGAATGTCGCATCATCGCTGGTTTCAGAAGCCATTCACCACGCTGCGTTACGGCCAGGAGGCAAGGAGCCCATGAAAAGGAAAGCCGTGGAAATTGCAAAACCCAAGGGCAAGCTGGGCGTGCTCATCCCCGGGATGGGCGCCGTGGCCACGACGTTTATCGCCGGCGTAGAAGCCATCCGCAAGGGATTGGCGCCCCCCATCGGCTCGCTGACGCAGATGGGCACCATCCGCCTGGGCAAGCGCCCCGAGGCGCGCACCCCGCGCGTGAAGGATTTTGTGCCCCTGGCCGGGTTGGATGACCTGGTCTTTGCCGGCTGGGACCTGTTCGAGGACAACGCCTATCAGGCGGCCCGCAAGGCGGGCGTGCTGGACGCCTCGCTGGTGGAGGGGGTGCGCGATTTCCTGAGCCACATCACTCCCATGCCCGCCGTTTTCGAGCAGAAGTTCGTCAAGAACCTGCACGGCACCCACGTTAAGCGCGGCAAGAACAAGATGGACCTGGCCGAGCAGGTGATGGACGACATCCGCCAGTTCAAGAAGCGCAGCGGGGCCGAGCGCCTGATCATGATCTGGTGCGGCTCGACGGAAGTCTTCATGAAGCCCGGCGCCGTGCACCGGAGCCTGGCGGCGTTCGAGAAGGGCCTGCGCGCCAATAGCCCCGACATTGCTCCCAGCATGATTTACGCTTACGCGGCGCTCAAGATGGGCATCCCGCACGCCAACGGCGCCCCCAATCTCACCACCGACATTCCCGCCCTGCACCAACTCTCAATCAAGAAGCACGCGCCCATTTGCGGAAAGGATTACAAGACCGGGCAGACGCTGATGAAGACCATCATCGCGCCGGGACTCAAGGCGCGGCTGCTGGGGCTGCGCGGCTGGTTTTCCACCAACATCCTGGGCAACCGCGACGGCGAGGTGCTGGACGATCCGGCTTCGTTCCGCACCAAGGAAGAGAGCAAGCTTTCGGTGCTCGAGTACATCCTCCAGCCCGGTCTCTATCCGGAGCTTTACAAAGGCTTCTACCACAAGGTGCGCATCAACTATTACCCCCCGCGCGGCGACAACAAGGAAGGCTGGGACAACCTCGACATCTTCGGCTGGCTCGGTTATCCCATGCAAATCAAGGTGGACTTCCTCTGCCGCGATTCGATCCTGGCCGCCCCCATCGTCCTCGACCTGGTGCTGCTCTTGGACCTCGCACGGCGCTGCCCGGAGCTGGCCCGCCGCGGCATTCAGGAATGGCTCTCCTTCTACTTCAAGAGCCCCATGTGCGCCCCCAACCTCTATCCCGAGCACGACCTGTTCATCCAGCTCGCCAAGCTCAAGAACACCCTGCGCTACCTGCGCGGCGAGGAATTAATCACTCACTTGGGCCTGGAGTATTACGGCTGAGGGGCGGGGGAAGCGCAACCACGGCGGACAACGTCACAGAGTCTTGGTTCAGGCTGAAGGGCTGTGGTTCGGCTCCTGCGGGGAGGAGTGTCGCGGCAGGCCGCAGGACGCGCACGCCTCTTGCCCGCCGAACCTCCCTCCGCAGCGCGGACAGCGGACGCGCCGGTACCGCGCCAGAAGGCTCAGCGCGTAAACGGCGACGGCAACCGCCCAGGCCAGAGAAACGCCCATCGCGGCGCCGACCACGGGATTTGTTGAGCTCGACAGGAAAGTGAGAGCGAGAAACAAGACAACCACGAAAGGGGCCAGCCCGATCGCCAAGAGGTTACGCCGCCAGTAGCGCCACTTCTCCTCCAGTTGCCGATAGCCTTCGGCATCTTCGAGGGAACGCATTTGCCCCGCTTCAGCCACACCCCTCACTTACTCCCCACACTGATCCGCCGGCACAGGTCCCGCCGCGCAGCCCTCGGCCGCCGGGTTCCCTGTCAACCGGTCGTGCGGGGTTTCAGGAAGCGGAGATCCGGGCTATTTCTTGCCGCCCTTGGCGGGCGGGGGCAGTGAGGCGACGTACTTGCCCAGGATGGTTCCCACGGTGACAAGCTCCGCCATGTCCTGCGTCGTGAAGTCGGCTCCGATGGGATCGCCCGGCTTGCCCTTGCGGCTGACCTGGATGACGCCCACCACCTTCCCGTCCACGATCATCGGCGCGCTCATAATCTTCTGAATGGGCGACGCCTTTTCTTCCGCCGAAAGGTCCACGGACTCGAACACCGTGGGGTGCTTGTAGACCGAGAAGTTGTTGACGATCTCGCCGCGCTTGTCGCGGATGGTCTTGGTGGCCAGCGAGTGGGCGGAGGTCATGGGAATCGCGCCGATCTTCTGCAGCTTGACGGGAAACAGGAAACCCAGCATCTTGCCGTCCGGCGAGACGTTGAGGATGGCGACTTCGTCCTTCTTGACGCCGAACGATTTGCCAATATCCGCGGCGAGTTGCGTCAGCGCGTCGTCGGCGGGCGCACCGCCCGCCTTGCGCATCGCTTCGACTTGCTTGGCCACCACCAGTGCCAAATCCATGCCCGCCATGCCTTCCCTCCGGTGTGGGGTGGAAACGTGCTGCGATTATACTGAAAGCCCCGCGGGCGTGCAACGACCCGATTCGTGCCTGCCCCACCCCCCGGGGGGGCGATACTGTTTGACAATCCCCGCACCCCCTCCGCATAATCGCCTCTTCAGGCTTGAGGAGCTGATTCCGTGAAATTTCCCGGATTTCTGTCGCTGCTGCTCGCCGTGGCGGCTTTGCCGCTCAGCGCCGCCGCGCGTACGCGCGCGCAGGTGGAAGCTCTGACCCGCAAGGTGCTCGCCGAAGCCATCATCATCGACACCCACGCCGACACGCCGCAGATGATGCTCGACCAGAACTACGACCTGGGCGACCCGAACAGCCCTTATATGATCAGCATCCCCAAAATGCGCGGCGGCGGTCGAGGCTCGCTCCAGCACGTCGGCGTGCAGAGCCAGTTGCGCGTCCACGGCGTTGATCAAGTCCAGGGCGCGGTGCGTGCGGTCATCCGCGGGCCAGTCGACCGGCACCCAGATGGA
>JBJKQV010000047.1:0-9974 GCA_046704985.1 Terriglobia bacterium | reverse complement strand
ATCTTGTACAGGCCCTTGGCGGTCATGGGGGGCCAGGCGGGGTAAGCGCCTAGCCAGCTATGGTCGGGCCGTGGGTTCCAGGTGGCGTCCACGTCGTCGGGCGAGAGGGCGTGCATCCACAGCGGGTCGTACAGCTCGTGCCAGTAGAATGCGCTCATCTCGCGCTTCTGTTGTTCGCTCAAATCCTCAAACATGCAGTCGAGGATGGTGAGGAAGTCGTAGCAGTGGCGGACTTCGTTAAAGGTTCCGTTCGGCTGCTCGCACCTCCACCAGCCTTTGCCTTGGACGTAGAGGCGGCGATTGATGCGCTCGGCGAGCGCCGTGGCCTCGGCGCGCAGTTGCGCGGCGCGGCTGGAATTCCCCCGCCGCTCGAGCAGCGCGGCCACAAAACGCATGCTGGAAACGTTTCCGGCGTTCATGGCGGCGATCTCGTGCGTGTAGGTGCTCACCAGCTCCAGGATGTCCTGGATGCCGCCGTAATCGGCCAGCCCGTGGCCGTGCGTGTCGAGCTTCTTCCAGCGCAGGGCGTGATCCTCAAGATGCTGAAGAGCGGTCTTCTCGCCCACGCGCCGGTCGAGCCAGGCGAAGTCTCCGGTCACGCGCAGGTAGTTCTGCGCGCAGCGAACGAGCGCCATGTCGTTGACGGCGTACCAGGGCCCCACGGCCACGCCGGTCACGTAATCGGTGGCCAGGTGCTCGTCCATGGGCTGCACGAACCAGTTCTCCACCAGCCGGCGCAGCGCCTGCGGATCGAGCAGGGACAGGCTCAGCGAGGTCAGCGATGTGTCCCAGGGGAAGCTCAGCGTAGGCAGCACGCGCCCCGCCAACGAAAGGTAGGTGTTCCCGTAGACGGAGTCGGGTGAAGCTCTCCAAGCCGAGAGCAGGTTGGCAAATCCCGTGTAGTAGAGCTTCCAGAGCGACTCGTCTTCGGTGACGAGTTGCGGCAAGTGGCCGGAGAAAACCGAATTACCCGGCGTAAACGCGGCACGGATGTACGAAGAAAAGGTTTCCTCGTTCTCCTTCAGCAAGCCGTCGAATCCCGCCTGCCCGCGGCGGTAAGCGTCCAGCGCCCCGTCCTTCTCTTCCCCGACGACGTTCAGATAGTGGAAGACCTTCGTCTCTCCCGGTCCCAGGGAAAAATGGAAAACCAACATGCGGGTGTTCTCGCACTTCTGGGGTTTGGGCGCGAATCCCTGCACGGAGACCGCCTTGCTGTGTTGCGCCTCGAAGAGCAGGCACCCGGGATCGGGGAGCCAGGTGATGCGATTGTCGGCCTCCCCGGGTGAATTCACGAACCAGTGCTTGTCCTTTTGAGCGGTGACGCCGGCGCGCATATCAAAACCAAGCTCGACCTCGCGCCGCTCGCCGCTCAGGTTCTTGACGCGGATCTCTTCGGCCGCGGCCCGCTGCTTGGAGGGCATAAAGGCCTGGGTGGTGAACTGCAAGCCCTCGGCGCGGCACTCACGAACGATTCGGTGCGGATACCAGCGGTAGGTGACCTGGTCGCCGCCGGGAATGGCCATGAGGATGCGGCCGTTCAAGAACATCTCGCAGGTCAGCAGGTACCCGGGACTCCAGGGCATGGCGGGGATGCCGCAACAGGCGTACGGCGGCAGGGAGATGCTGGTGATGCCGGCGACGGACTTGGTCGCCTTGAGATAGCCCCACTCGTTCTGAGCCGCCGGCACCGCGTACAGGTCGATGAACCGATGGGTGAGGCGGTCGCTGGCAAGGTCCGTCAGGGAGGGAATGCCCGGCCGCGCTCCGGAGGTTGTCGCTCCGACGGCGCGCCCCGGCACCAAAGGCAGGAGGGCTCCCGCTGCTCCCAATTCGAGAAAAGACCGGCGAGTCATCGCGGGGAGCGGGAAGTTTTGCGGTTTGCCATCGGGTCGGCTCATGGTTCTCTCCTCCTTCGGGTGACGGCTTCCGGGAATGGGCGGGGCTCGGCGGCAGGCCCGCCGCCGGGGTCAGGCGCTCGTGCCCCGCCAGTCCCGTTCGATCTCTTCCAAGGTTCTGCCTTTGGTCTCGGGAACGAATTTCAGACAGAAGAGAAAGGCCAGAACGCAAATGACGGAAAAAACCCTGAACGTTCCACCGGGGCCGGCGGCGTGAATCAGCGACAGGAAAGTGCCCGCCACCAACCTGTTGGCTCCCCACACCGAAAGGGTCCCGAGCGACATGGCGTTGCCGGGGATCTTGGTGGGGTAAATCTCCGAAAGCAAGAGCCACAGCACCGGGCCCAGGCTGATGCCGAAGAACAGGATGTAAGCGATCATCATGTAGAAGACCACGTTGCCCGCCGCGTGGAGGTAAAAGGCCCATCCGATCGAGCCCAGAGCCAGGGCCATGCCGGCCGTGCCGAGGAGGAGAAGAAAACGCCTCCCCAGCCGGTCCACCACCAGGATGGCCACCACCGTCACCAGAATGTTTGCCACGCCGATCACCCCAGCGGCCAGAATCGCCGCCTTGGCCGAAGGGTATCCGGACAAGCGCAAAATCTCCGGCGAGTAGTAGATGATGGTATTGATGCCGGTGATCTGGGAGAAAATGGCGAGCACCACGCCCACCATCACCGCCATGCGCAGGCCGGGCCTGAAGAGCGAGCGAAAGCTTTCCGGCTCTTCTTGCAAGGCGGCTTCGATCTCCCGCAATTCCCCCTCTGCGTCCTCGCCGCGGCCCAGGCGGTGGAATCCGTCCAGGGCACGTTGCCGGAGCCCCCTGCGCGCCAGCCAGCGCGGGCTTTCGGGCAGGAAGAGCATGCCGATGATCAGAACCAGCGCCGGGAAGAACGCGGTCATAAACATCCAGCGCCAGTTGCGGCTCGCGGCCAGGGAGAAGTCCACAAAATAAGCGACGCCGATGCCTACGGTGATGGCCAGTTGATTGAGCGAAACCAGGGCGCCGCGGATCTTGGCGGGCGACATCTCGGCCAGGTAGAGGGGCGTGACCAGCGAGGCAACGCCGATGCACACGCCGACAAAAAACCTCGCCACCGAAAACGACACCAGGCCCACGGCCAGGCCGCTGAGGACGGAGAAAAAGGCAAACCCGGCTCCGGTGCCCAGGAGCACAAACCGCCGCCCCCAACGATCGGTGCCGAAGCCCGCCACCGCCGCTCCAACCAGCGCACCGGCCAGCGCGATGCCCACGGCAACTTCCAGCTGCGTATCGGTGAGGTGAAAGTCGGTGCGCAGAAACAGCATGGCGCCCGAGATGACGCTGGTGTCGTATCCGAAGAGCAGGCCGCCCAGCGCCGCCACACTGGCGGTGAGAATGACCATGCCGCGCCCGGACGACTGGGCGCCTGCGGGCGGATCATCGTGGCGAGTCCTCATTCAGTTCTTCCCCGCCGATTCCCGGTCAGAGTTGCCCCCTCAACCAGCATAACCGGTCGCGGCCCCCGCGCGCCAGGGCTCGGCAGAGCGCGGTTTGCCCGCCTTTTCATTCGAAGCTCCTAATGGCGGGGCAGCGGCCGAATC
The DNA here is from genome assembly GCA_046704985.1 of Terriglobia bacterium. GTDB lineage: Bacteria > Acidobacteriota > Terriglobia > UBA7540 > UBA7540 > JBJKQV01. Next base: position 6,495 of record JBJKQV010000047.1, on the reverse strand, counting down.
ACTACCACGGGATGGTAGAGATTCATGTTCTTGATCACCTCGTCCTCATGCGTGGAGTTGCAGGCGTAGGTGAAGAAAAGCTTGCCGGGTTCCTCGAGTTCCGTATGTTCCTTGATGGCGTAGCAAAAAACGTTGGGCGTGTAATTGGGATTGCTACTCTGCATTTCCGGGTAGGTATAAAGGCTCTCGGGCTTGCCCCAGGGCCCGGTCAGGGAAGGCGCCAGGCTGTAGTAGGCGCTGCGCGCCAATCCGATGGGGTACAACGCCAACCATTGGCGGGTGGAGTGATGGTATCGAACTGTCATCTCCGTTGCGCCGGGCTTGAGGACCACGGCGCGGTTGGAAGGCAAGGCGGTCGCCGTCGAAGCCCACGCGCCCCAGGTCGAGTCCGACTTCAGGTACTCCCAATCGGCTTTTCCCGGGCGGGCACAATGCTTCAACTGGGCGAGCGGCAGGCGCAGCAGCGCCATGTACTGCGTGGCGGGATGGCTGGAGCCCACCAGCGTGAAAAAGTAGGCGTACTTCCCTCCCCGGGGATTGGAAGGGTCCGGATTTCCGCCCGGCCCTTCGCCCACGATGATGGAAACGCCGGGAACCGCCTCTTCCCCGGTATTCAGCTTCTGGTAGGTAATCGACCATTGGCTGGGCGGGTCGGTGTAGTTCTTGATGGAGGCCAACTGCACGCCGCTGTAGGCGAATCCGAAAGCGAAGGGGTTGCCGTGGCCCACGTTGTGCATTTGCATGAGCGCCACGTAAAGCGTTCCGTGGTCAATGAACCCATCCATCGGCCAGAACCAGTCCTTGGTTCCGGTCTCGAATACATCGCCCGGCTTGGAGGTGCCTTTCCCCCTCCAGTAGTACTCGAACGTGCAGTGCTGGGGCGTCGGGCAATTTGAAATCGCGATGGTGTTGCGCACAAAGCCCGTGTAATGCTCGCGGGGAACGCCGGGGGGCGCGACGAAAGTGTCGCCGAAAAGCCAGAGGCTCTTGTGCCCGCCCAGGGGAACGGAGTAGGCGTCGTCGGCGCCCAGCCAACCTTGCCCATAGGGGAGAAAAGAACTCTGTCGAGTGGAAGACTCGCTGGGAAGCTTAACGGCGCGCGCCTCCGCGCCGCACATCAGGATGAGAAACGAGAAACAGAACGCCAAGATCTTTCGCATAGCTCCAGCTCCCCACACCGCGCGGTCAGGGGAGGCCGCAGGCCCCGGGCCTGCGGGCCTTCCCCTTGACCGGCGATTTGGCTTATGGTCTCAGAAAAGCAGCTTGAGCGCGAACTGCACCTGGCGCGCCGTGCCGGTCCCAATCTGAGTCCCCAGACCTCCGGCCACCGTCTGCGCCACGCGGCCGAAGGCAGGATTGGGCACGCAACTGGCCGGCGTGGTCCCACTCGCCGGGGTCACCGAAGTGCAGATGCCCCCGTCGGGTTGGTAGAAGTTCGGATGGTTGAAGAGGTTGAAGATGTCGGCCCGGAATTGCAGGGTGGTCTTCTCGCGGATGCGGAAGTTCTTCATCATGGAGAAATCCCACTGGAAGAAGCCCGGTCCGCGCATGGTGTTGCGTCCCACCCCCTGCTGCAAAGTGCCCCACGAGCCGTCATAGTTGGGTTGAACTGCATAGGCGTCGATGTTGTACCTGGAATCGGGCCAACTGGTGCCGGAAAGCATCAAGGACTGCCCGGAAACCAAGTCGGGGCGGATGGGAATGCCAAAGAACCCGCTGACCAGTTGCACGTTCACCGGAAGCCCGGAACGGACCTGGACAATGCTGGATGACTGCCAGCCGCCCAGGATGCCGCGCATCACGGCGTGGGAGTTGTCCAAAGTCGGCAGGTTATAAACGTAGCTGGCGCTCAAGTTGTGTCGCACATCCCAGTCCCCGCTGCCCCAATCCACGGCCGGATTGACAGGGTTGGAGAAGCCGCTGAAAACGTTGACCAGGTCGTCGATCTCGTGCGACCAGGTGTAGTTGGTCTGCAAGGTCAGTCTTCCCACCGTCCGCTTGAACTGCACCTGCAAGGCGTTGTAGCTGGAATTGAGCGAATCGGTGTCGAGGTTCTCATCGGCGAAGCCGGAGTAGGGCCTCGCCCCGGTGACGATGTTCGCCTTGTTCAGATTCACGGCGGCAAAGGAAACGCCCGCCTGCATGTGCCGGTCGACGTTGCCCGTGTAGTTGACGGTCAGAATGGTGCCCGGCGCCAGCTGGCGCTGAATCCCGAAGAGCCAGTTGATCGAATAGGGATCGTGGGGATTGCGCGGGAAAATGCTCACGTTCTGCGTTCCCGCCTGCAGGGGCGGATTCGGCGACGGGTAGGCGATCGAGAAAGGCGGGCTCGCGAAGATCGCCTGAAAGACGTTCACGTTGTAGCTGGCCAGCGCCGGAATGTTGCTGGTGAGCCCGAACCCGAACTGCATGGGCATGTAGAACATGCCGCCGTAACCGTGCACGACGGTCTTCCCGGAACCCGTGGGGTCCCAGGCAAACCCGATGCGCGGGGCAAAATCCCCGGCCGGCGCGTTGTAGGCGGCCTGGCTGGGAGAAAGGAACGACTGCGTGGCAAAGTCGAAGTTCTGGATGCGATTGTACTGCTCGCTCCAGACGGTGTTGTAGTCATAGCGCAGCCCCAGGTTGAGGGTCAACCGGGGCGTGACCTTCCAGTCGTCCTGCGCGTAGAAATCCCAGTTGGAATTCCGGATGCCCAGGAACCCCGGGAAACCGATCTTCTGCAAGACGAAGGGGTTGTTGTTTTCCAGGTCCGAGAAACTGCCGTAGGAGTAAGTCTGTTGGGGGCGCAGCCACTCGTTGAGGCGCGTAAAGCGAATCTGCGTGCCGAACTTCAGCGTGTGGGCTCCCATCGTCTTGGTGACGTTGTCGAAAATTTCAAAGAGCGTGAACGGGGTGATCTGGTTGAAGGTGTTGGGCCCGGGCAACGCTCCGAGGTTGGTGAAGAATCCCGAAAAGCCCACCAGCGGAGTAGGCGTGTTGGAGTTCGTGTCGGAATAGAAGCGGGTGATGCCGAGGCCGAACTCGTTAAGCAGCGTGGGACCGAAGATGTGCGTCCAATCCAACTTGCCCAATTGCGTTCGCAGCCTTTGCGGCGAGACCTGGCCCTGGTTCAGGCCGTAAGTGTAGTTGGTCAAAGAGTTGTTGATGTTATACCGCGCCATGAAATGGTTCGTCGGGGAGTAGTTATAGTCGACGCGGATGGACCCGGTATTCTCCGTGAGGATGGAGGGAAGCGCGGCGGGATCGTAAACCAACTGGCACTCGCTGGTGACCGGGTCCGAAAGCGCGCAGGTGGGGTTGGCCGGCAGCGGGGCCATTTGCGCCAGCACCGGCTGCATCGACGGCACGAATTTGGAACGCACCGAGGCGCTCGGAACTTCGTAAAGGGAGTTGATGTTGGTGATGTGCTGGCGAATGCCCTCGTAGTTGCCGAAAAAGAAGAGTTTGTTGCGAATGATCGGCCCGGCAAAGTTGCCGCCGAAATCATTCAGGCGCAGGGGCGCTTTGGGATTGCTCAGGGTGTTCTGGAAGAAATCCCGGGCGTCCAGCGCGTCGTTGCGGAAGAACTCATACAGCTCGCCGTGGTAGGCGTTGGTTCCGGATTTGGTGATGATGTTCATCTGCGGGCCGAGCGAATGGCCCACTTCCGCGCTGTAGCCGCTGTTGGTGAAATCGATCTCCTGGACGCTCGAAACGCTGGCGCGCGTGATGTGCGCCTGTTCCTGGCCTTCCGTGTTCAGAAAGCCGTTAATGTCGCCGCGCGTGGCCGTCTGGCCGTCCAGCGTCACGTTCAGTCCGGTGAAGATGTTCTCCTGCCCGTTAATGCTGCCCTGGAAGAAACCGGTGGAGCCCACCGACCCGGGCGCGATCTCCAGAAAGGAGCTGATGTCCCTGCCGTTGATGGGCAGGTTGGCGATCTGGTGGGAATTGAGCATTCCTCCCGAGGTGCTGCTGGTGGTGTTGATGGTCGTCGGCGTCCCGGTGACGGTCACGTTCTGAACCTTGGTCGGCAGGGGGAGCTTCAACACCACGTTGACGACGGCGCTGACGGTGAGGACCAACTTCTCGCTTTTCGCGACGCCGAAGCCTTTGGCGGTCGCCGTCACCTCGTAATCTCCGAACGGAAGCGCCGAAGCTACAAAGTTCCCGGCGGTATCGGAAAGGGCGGTGGTGCTGATGCCGGTTCCGGTGTTGAGGATGGTGACGGTCGCCCCGGGCACCGCCGCCCCACTCGGGTCGTAAATCGTGCCCGTAATCCGGCCGGTATCGAACTGAGCGCGGGCGGAAACCGCAAAGAACAAACAAAGGGTCAGCAATGCCCAGAAGGTCTTGGTGGATCGCATGGTATACCTTTCTCCCCTCGCTTCTTGATGGAGGGGCTCGTGCCCGCCGCAGCGCCTTCACGCGGGGCGAGTTTAGGGGCACTCCCGGCGCAGCGGACGCGCTGAGAGTTGCCTCACGTCTCCCGGACCCATTTCAACCCGACGAAAATCAAAGGACAGGCTCGAATGGCCATTGCCGAGCCGCCATAGGCCTCTCGGCCAGGCTGTGCGCGCAAGGCGACCTTGGATGCAGAACGCCATCTTGACTCCGCACACGCCAACGCTACAAAAATTACGGTAATAATCCGCACTTGTCAAGTTGAAAATGATAGTTTAAGCCCAAATCCATCTTATAAAGTAGATGAATATGCTCTAATCACTCAAAATTAGAAGCGTCTAGTCAGAAAGCATGAGGCTGACAAATCAGCACCCGCCTCGCCAGCCGAAGTTGGAATGGAAAAGGGAGTTAACGCGGAGCGCCTTAGGTTTGGTGGGCTAAACCCTGCGGACCTCAATCCCCTTGGCAACAAAGGGCGCAATCATTTTCTCGGTGGCGCCGGTATCGGTAATCAGGCGATGCACGTCCTGGATAGGGCAGAAGAGGTAGGTGGCCACCATTCCGAGTTTGCTGTGGTCGGCGACCACAATCCTCTCCTTGGCCTGACGAACCATCACGCTGTTGACGGCGGCCTCATCGGGGTGATACGCGGTCACCCCGTGCTCGATGTGCAAGCCGTTGGCGCCGATAAAGACCTTGTCCACAAACATCCGCCGCAGCGAATCGATGGCGGCTTGCCCGATCAGCGAAAACCATCCGCCGTGCAGGAAGCCGCCGGTCACAAAAACGCTCATGCCGGAGCGGTTGCTCAGCTCCATGGCCACGTTGACGGTATTGGTCACCACCGTGATCTTCTTCTGCGGGGATATGCCGCGCATGATCTGCGTGGTGGTGGTGCCGGGGGTGAGGGCCACGGAATCCCCGTCCTCGATCAGTTCCGAGGCCGCCAAGGCGATGCGTCGTTTCTCGTCGGCAAGCTGCTCGATCTGTTCGCGGTAGCTGGAGACGTGCCGGAAGGCCTCATAAAGGAGCGGCTCCAGGGAGACGGCCCCGCCGTGCGTGCGCCGCAAGCGCCCGCGCTTCTCCAGCGCCTCCAGGTCGCGGCGCGCCGTGGCCACGGAGATCTTGAACTCGGAACAAATCTCGTCCACGCTCAGTTCGCCGGCGCGCATGAGGCGCTCCAGAATCCATTGCTCCCGGCGGCCGATTTCGTCCTTGGTGCCCATTTTCAGTTCCTCGTGCCAGCGCCGGAAAACCGGCGCGGCGCCCCAGTCTTATATCACGATAACCGCCGCCGGTGCACGCCGCGCCCCGCGGCAACGGTTCACGCAGCGGCTTCGCAGCAACAGGGCACGAACCCCTTCCAGACCTTCTCGAATTGCGCCGGCTCCGAAACCCACTGCACGCACGCGGGATTCCGTTCAAACTGCGAATAGATGGGCGTCGAGCGGTCCAGACCCAGTTGGGCGTAATCGCCGGGCGGGCCCACGCGCAGGGGGCTCGATCGGTAACGGGGATTGGACCGCCAGTCGAGTTGTCCCCGCGAGTCGAGCACCGCGTACCAGGCCAATCCGCCGCGCGACCGCACCTGGTCGTACACGAATCCGTATTCCCGGTCGCACCAGGCGGCGAAGGTGACGGGAACCTGCGTGTCGGCGCTGAGCGTGGCGTGTGCCCAGCCGGGCGGAACCACCACCACGTCGCCGGGCCCGGCGAGAACCGCAAAGCAGCGGCCGGGGTCGTCGTCGGCGAACTCCTGCATGTAGATGGCGGCCTGCCCGCTCCAGATCTCGTACAACTCCGGCGGCGACCACCCGTTATGGCCGGCGACGCGGTGAACGTGTCCCTGGCTGCGCACCGGTTCCGAGCCCAACCGCCCCGCCGCGAAGGTGACGAGTCCGAAGAGCAGCCCTCGCTGCCGCAGTTCCTCGCGGTGCTCCTCCTTGGCCACATCCATGGCGATGGCGTACACAGGGTCGGGGCCGCTGCAAGCGGGGTCGAGCAGGCAGGGGCGGATGGAATCCAAACAGCGGAATTCCCGCACGGGCCCCAAGAAGACGGGCCCGAACCCGAAGCCGAGAGGATTGCGGGAGGTGAGCGCGTCAATGCCCG
>JBJKQV010000046.1:0-4932 GCA_046704985.1 Terriglobia bacterium | reverse complement strand
TACCCGGCGATTATGAGTTCGACCGCATGTAAGCCCGCCGTCCCGAGATGTACGGTCCCATCACCGGCCGGCGCTAGCCGCGCACGGCTTCCAGCGCACGAGCTTCAATGACGCGCCGCCCAGCGGCGCGTCAGCCGCCAGAGTACGGCGAAAATGAAGAAAGGGAGGATGGCGAAGCTGGCCAGAAAGCGCAGCGCCGCGTGAGCGCTCTCGCCGGTCAAAAATCCCTGGGCGATACGCAGCCACACCACGACTCCCAGAAATGCTCCGAGCAGCACGAGCAAGATCAAGCTGGCGGGGCGCAGCGCCGGACGAGGCGCGGCTTTTTCCGCGGCGGGACGAGGCGCGGGGCGCCAGCGCGCCAGGCGCGTGATCGAATCCAAAATCAGCGCCGGGAAAAGCACTTCGACGAGCATCACTCCGTAGAACCAGAAGTGCGGCGAGATGGTGTGAGGATTGTAGCGGGCGTAAAGCAGCGGGCGCGCGTAGTCGAACACATAGCCGTCAATCAAATCGAGCACGTGCCGCACCGCGAATTCCGGCAGGTAGGCGAGAAAGCGCGGGTATTGCCAATAGTTCCCCAGGTTGTTGGCGGCCAGGGTCAGGAAGACGCTCGCGTAGAGGACCAGTCCCAGACGTCCCAGGAAGCGCCCGGCGCGGCGCAAGTCGCCGGCTTCCAGAGTGGCGAGGAATCCGCCCAGCAGCGTAAACAGAAAGAGCATGGTCAGCGCGTCGGTGGTTTCGACAAAGTGCGGGCCGCTCAAATGAGCGAGCGCCAACGCGGCCAGGAACGCCAGTCCCGCCGCGCCCCGCAGCCAGCGAACACGGTCGGCGCGCGCGTAGACGGCGCGACGCAATCCCGCCAGCGCTCCCGCCAGCGCCGCCAGCCACATCAACATCAGCAAGAGGCCGCGCGCCTCCTGAGTCATGGCGTGCGCGGGCGCCGGCAATCCGGCGATCCGGCAGAACCAGGTAACCACCTGGCGCTGGATGTTGTGGTCCTGCATTTCGGTGAAGTGGTCGGCGGTGGGCGAAACGGCCAGGCGGCGCGCTTTGCCTTCCGCCATGCTGCCTACCGTGGTGTCGATAGGCGCGGGGTGGCCGACGCTGGCGTAGAACGTGGGGAGCATGCGGCGCAGCGGGCGGAACTCGTCGTAGAGCCCCACCGACCAGAGGAGGTTGCGCGGCTGGTCGGGCGCCACGTCGGCGCCCATGCCGATGGCCGCCACGCCCTCGAGCGTGGGGTCGGCGAGTCCGGCGTCAATGGCCAGCGAGCCGCCCACCGAGTGTCCGGCAATCATCACCCGCTTGGGGTCCACGCCCGGCTGCGCGCGCAGGTAAGCGACCGCCGCCGCCACGTCGGAGCGCAGCGCTTCCTGGGTGCGCGTGTGCAGCAACTGGCGGTTCTCGCCCGGCGCCTCGCCCCGCCAGTCGAAGGTGAGCACGTCAAAACCCTCGCGCACCAGTTCCAGCTCCAGCATGCGGCCGTACTCGGGCGGGTCGTTGATGGGCTGGCAGACCACCGCTCCCGGGGCGCGCGCGTAGCGGGCCGGCTGCGGGGTGTAGAGCACCACGCGCAGCGGCATCCCCAGGCGGTTGTGAAGCTGCAGGTACTCGACGCGATGCGCAGGCTCGGGCAGTTGCCACGCGGCGAGCACACACAGCGCGCCGAACACCAGCGCCGCCGCCCAGAAAGGAAGGAATCGCCGCGCGCCCTTCATGCCACCTCGCGTTGCAAATCGGTTTGCGTCATCGGCACGCCCTGAGAGAATTTTGGCCGGCTAGCGATTATCGGTTATGATGGCGGGAGCGTCAATGCGCGTTGGCCGGACGGAAGAAAGCGCCGGCGCGCGCGAGGGCGGCGCTCGCCGGAAAAATGACGGCCCGGGGCCGGGCAGCCCGCCGCGGAGGCGTGACTGAGTCCCATCGGACACATTCAATACGGCTGGTGGTTCGCGCACTGGCGCAAGTTCGGCCGGCGCGAGCGCTTCGCCATCACCGCGGCGGCCGCCGTCTGCGACCTGGACGGGCTGGCGCTGTTCTGGGGCGGAGACGCCTACTACAAGTACCATCACATGCTCTTTCACAACGTCGGCTCGCTGCTGGTGGTGGCCGCGCTGGCGGGAATTTTTCTCTGGCGCAAGCCCTGGGCGTGGCTGATGGTCGCCTTCGCTTTCGCCTCGCACCTGATCATCGACTACTTCAGCGTTCCGTGGAACATGAAACCCTGGGAGCCTTTCAACGGCATGGTGACCAACCTCGACCACCACATCGCCGCGCCCATCGTGATGTACGGCTTCCAGACCGTCATGATGGCGTTCATCCTGGGGGTCACGGTCTGGATTTACCTGCGCTACGGGCGCACGCCCCTGGAAATGATTTCGCCCGCCTTCGACCGGCTGATTGTCGGCTACGCGGCGCTGCCCTTCCGGCACCGTTGCGCCGCCTGCTCGGCGCGCGCGCATTTCCGCTGCGACCGCTGCGGCAAGACCTTTTGCGCCGAGCACGCCAAGCCAGGACGCGCCTGCGAGGTGGTCTGCTCGTCGTGCCGGGCTGCGGGCGGCCCGGCGCCGGGCGCGGAGGCTCATGCGCCGGCCTAGGAACGGCGGGCGGCGGCGCTCTCCTCGGGCAAGAGTTGAAATCCCCGCTCACAACGTATATAAAAAACGGTTTGCGGACTGAACATGGCGACCCTTTCTGAAAAGCTGAAGACATGCGGTGTGGTGGGAGCGGGCGGCGGCGGTTTCCCCGCCTACGTCAAGGCCGCCTCGCGCGCCGAATTCGTTATCGCCAACGGCGCGGAGTGCGAGCCCCTGCTCCACAAAGACGCCGAGCTGATGGCGCACAACCCGGTGGAGATTCTCTCCGGGCTCAAGCTGATGCTCGAGGCCACGGGCGCCGGGCGCGGCAAGTTCGGCGTGAAGAGCAAGAACCAGGCGGCGGTGGAAGCCATCCAGTCGCGCCTGGACGCCGAGACGACGGACCTCGTCCTGCTGGGCGACTTCTACCCCTCCGGCGACGAATTCGAGCTGGTGCCCGCCGCGACCGGCCGCCTGGTGCCCGCGGGAGGCATCCCCATCCAGGTCGGTTGCGTGGTCTCCAACGTCGAGACCCTTTACAACGTCCACCAGGCGGAGCGCGGCGTCCCGGTCACGCACAAATTCCTCACCGTCACCGGCGCGGTCGCCAAGCCCGTCTCTTTCTGGGCGCCGGTGGGAACGCCTTTCCGCGAGCTGCTGCCGCTCGCGGGCGGCGCCACGGAAAGCGACATCGGCATCTTCGTCAGCGGCCTGATGATGGGCTCTCTCACTTTCGACCTCGACGAGGTGGTCACCAAAACCACCGGCGGGCTGATTATCCTTCCCCGTAACCACGTCCAGGTCGAGCGCCGCGCTCGCCCGCCGCAGGCCAAGCACCGCATCGGACGCTCGGCCTGCGATCAGTGCAGTTACTGCACGGAGTTCTGCCCGCGCTACCTGCTCGGCTACGAAGTAGTGCCGCACAAGGTGATGCGCAGCCTGGGATTTTCGCTGGCCGGCTCAAAGCAGTGGAACCAGTGGGCGGAGCTCTGCTGCGCTTGTGGACTCTGCACGCTCTACGCCTGCCCGGAGGACCTTTATCCCAAGGAAGCCTGCGACCAGGCCAAGCTCGACATGCGCGCGGCGGGCATCAAATTCCAGCAGCAGAAGCCGGTAGAGATTCACCCCATGAAGGAAGGGCGGCGCGTTCCCCTGGCCATGCTGCGCAAGCGCCTGAAGGTGCAAGACTACGAGCGCCCCGCGCCCTTCACTGAAGTGAAGCTGCGCCCCGCCGCCGTGCGCCTGAAGCTGAAGCAGCACGCCGGGGTTCCGGCGCGCGCGCTCGTGCGCGCGGGGCAGAAGGTGAAGGCGGGCGAGGCCGTGGCGGGCGTGGAGGAAAAAGAGTTGGGCGCCACCGTCCACTCGAGCATCGCCGGCACCGTGAAAGCCGTGACCGAGCAGGAGATTGAGATCGTCGCCTGAGAGGCTTCGCCGGCGGCTTGCCTGCGGCGAGCGGCCGGTCTCAGGCAGCACGCTCCCCTCACCCCGGCCCTCTCCCCGTCAGCCGACGGGGAGAGGGGGGACCGCAGAGCGGTGGGTGAGGGGGTCCGCGGCGCAAGACGCGGCCGGGAGGTTGGAGATGGAACTGAACGCATTGGGACTGATTGAGCTGACCAGCATCGCCGCGGGGTTCGAAGTCTGCGATGCCATGCTGAAGGCAGCGGGCGTGCGCCTGCTGCTGGCGCGCAGCATCTGCTCCGGCAAGTACATGGTGCTGGTGGCCGGCAACGTGGCGGCGGTCAGGGCGAGCGTCGAAGCCGGGGAGCACGTGGGCCGCCACTCGCTCATCGACACCTTTGTGATTCCCAACGTGCACGAGTCCATCGCCCCCGCCATCAGCGGCCACAACAAGGTCGAGCAGATGGACGCGCTGGGAATCATCGAATCGTTTTCGGTGGCTTCGCTGATCGAGGGCGCCGACGCCGCCGTCAAGACCGCCGACGTGCAGCTGATTGAGATTCGCCTGGCCATGGCCCTGGGCGGCAAGGCCTTCGCCACCCTGACGGGCAGCGTCGCCGCCGTCACCAGCGCCGTGGACGCGGGCGCCGCGGTGGTGGCCGCCAAAGGTTTGCTCACCAACAAGGTCGTCATTCCCCGACCCCGCGCCGAGTTGATGCAGGAAATGATCTGAGTTTTCTGTGGCCGCTCGATATGCGGGTCGCGCGGACCGCGGTTTTTGTGGTCCCTGGCCACTCTCGCCGAAACTCCGTAGACCGCACGAGCGGCGGTCTGCGCTACCATCGCACACAGCTTAGCGGTTGGAGAGTTGACTGGAAGGCTTGGGGGCAGCGGGACGGGCCACCGAGCCGCGCAGGCGCATGGCCAGGGCACGGATGACTCCGCTGGCCATGCG
>JBJKQV010000045.1:0-9738 GCA_046704985.1 Terriglobia bacterium | reverse complement strand
CATCACATGCAAGTGCCAAGATTCTAAGTTTACACACTTAGTCTGCATATTTCGCACAAACTATGACGCACCACAACAGCGGGGGGGCCTCGATATTTTCCGCTTGATATTCGCCTTTTATTCGCCTAGAATAGCTGTGGCGCACTCCGGCCTGGAGGGGCGAAACAAGGCGGAGCGCCCGAGGTTCGAAATGGCTCTGACGCGCCGACAGAAGCAGGTTCTGGATTTCCTGACGAACTTCATCAACCGGCAAGGCTACTCGCCGAGCTTCGAGGAGATCGGCAAGTCGCTGCGCCTCTCTTCGCTCGCCACCGTGCACAAGCACCTGGACACGCTGGAGCGCAAGGGCTTCATCCAGCGCGGGCACAACCAGAGCCGCTCGATCGAGGTAGTCGCCGTGCCGTCGGCGGTTCCCTTCACCAAGACCGCGGCGCGGGTGCGCGCGGCGCGCCAGCCCGCGGCGCGCGAAGCCACCGAGCCTGAAATGCTTCCGGCGCTGCTGACGGGGCCGGAGTATCCCCTGCTGGGGCGCATCGCCGCCGGCCGCCCCGTCGAAGCCATCCCCAACATGGAAACCTTCTCCTTCGGCGACTTCACCGGGCGCCGCGTCAACCTCTTTGTGCTGCGCGTCAAGGGCGACTCGATGATTGACGACCACATCTGCGACGGCGATTACATCCTGGTGGAAGGCGCCCAGACCGCCCAGAACGGCGAGATCGTGGTGGCGCTCACCGGCGGCACCGACGCCACCTTGAAGCGCTTCTTCCAGGAAGCGCAAGGCGTGGTGCGCCTGCAGCCCGCCAACGCGCAGATGGAACCCCTGCTGCTTCCCGCCCGCGACGTCAAAATCCAGGGCCGGGTCATCGGAATTCTGCGAAAATACTGAGCGTGACGGATCGCATCCTCCGGCGGGCAATTCGCGGCGCGGCGCTGCTGGCGCTGGCGTGGCTCGCCGTGCGCCCGGCGCGCGCCGACCAGTTCATCCTCAAAGACGGCCGCAAAATCTCCGGCACCCTGGTGAGTTTCCAGGACGGCATGTTCCGCGTGCGCACGCAGTTCGGCTTCGCGCTCATCCGCAAGGACAAGCTCAGCCGCGTCATCGTCGAGCAAGGCACAGACGAGAAGGCGGAGGAACACGCCGCGCCCGCTTTCCCGAAGTCCCAACCCGCGCCGGAAAGCAAGGCGGCTTCCGAGCCCGCGACGCCCGCTCCTGCGCCGCCTCCGGCCGCGCCGCCGGCGCCGCCCGTCAGCCGCCCGCTCAACGAGCCGATGCCCGCCCACATCCGCGAGCACGTGACCGGAACCACCTACGTCAACGACACCTTCCAGTTCGCCATGTACATGCCGCCGGGATGGAAGCTCTACGAGGAGCTGACGCGCGAGAAGGTTTCGGCGATCGTCGCCCTGTCGAGCGACGACAACCAGACGCTGCTGTTTGTGGACCGGCAGGTGTGGAGCGGCGCGCCCGATTTGCGCGACGACCGCGTGGACGCCCGCCTGCGCAGCACTTACCAGGATTACCATCAGCTCTCGCAAACGTCTCTGGACGTGGACGGCCTCCCCGCCGTGCGCACGCGATTTACCGGCGTGCTCGACAACGTCGAGTGGCACGGCGTCTCGGTGCGCGTCGCGCGCGGCTCGACCGTCTTCGGCATCGTCGGACTCACCTCGTCCCCCATGTACAACTTTCAGTTGGCGGTCTTCCGCAAGATCGTCAAGACCTTCCGCTTCGTCTCTTCCCCGCCCGCCAAGCCCGGCGGAAAGCGGTAGCGCCAGCGCTCCACAACGTGCTGCCCTGAAGGGCAGCGCTACGGAGCGCTGGGCCCGCTTGCGGCAGGCAAGCTTTAGCGCAGCATGCTCAGGATGTTTCGGCATGTCCGTTGCCCGATCCCAGGGCTTACGCCCTGGGCCACCGTCTGGAGTGAGTAGCCACGACACGTCCCGAAGGTTCGGGATTGTGCCTGCCTGCGCCCACCTGCGGCAGGCAGGGCTGGCAGGTCGTGGGGTTCTTTTCCGCCAATCACGTTGGTCAGTCGGAATCGCCGGATGCTTGTCCGGACGGCGAGTGAAACTGTTGGGACGGTTGCTTGATGAGCTCGCGGATGTCACGGTTCGCATCGAAGGCGCACTCCGACCGAAGTTCGCCGGTCAGCGCGCCCCGCGCAATCAATCGACGGACCACCCTCTCGCGGCAGAACGAGCAAGGCCCTTTTTCGTACATCGCGCGCAACATTGGTATTTCGGTTTCCTCGTCCGGATGCCTCTGCCAGAACTTGAGCAAATCTATACCAAACGCGTGCAGCGTTTCCGGATCATCTTCCGCCTCAAACCACCTGAGGGCGATGGCGTGATCTCCGTGAACAAAGTTTCGGGCGAGCAAATTGATGGCCGCGCCTCGCCACCTCGCCCACGTTTCCACGAGCCGGAACGCAACTTCCCTGACCGCTGGATGCGCAATCTGGGAGAGGGCTTCCAAGGCGGCAGGCCCCACACGTTCCTGTTCCACGTCGACCAGCCTGAGGAGCAGCTTGACGTCAAGAGGAAAGCTCCGGCGCGCGAAGATCAGCAAGTGTGCGCGCTGCTCTTTGGGGCTTTGCGCCGCCGCCAATCCATGCGCGGCCCGCGCGATGTCGGCGTCGCCGGCTCTTTTGCCCCAACTTTGAATGCGGACGGATGTCATCGCTGTCAGCTTCGGTTTAAGCCGGTCATAGCTGAGGTTTTCTATTTCACGGGGCTCGCTCGGACTTTCGTCGAAGCGCTTTTGGCTTGCCTCCACCGCCAAGCGATACGCATCGACGGCAGGGTCTTCGCTTCCCGCCCTCCGTAAAGCCTCGCGAACCTTCTCCTCGCCAAGCTCTTCGCCGGCCACGCTTAGCAACCAGCCCAGGTCAACCTTCTCCCTCGTGGCCATCAGCAATTCGCCCATCTTCCTGGCGGCAAAGAGCAGGCCGTCGATTCCGTCCATCTGCACGAAGTAGATGCCGATCCCGTCTCCCATCCTGGGTCCGGGCTTGTAGTTCTGATACATCGCCTCCTTCGCGCGCCCACTGCCCTCGAAGGCCAGGGAAGCTGCAAAGCCGAACCGTTGCATGGCGTCGAAATCGTCTCCGCTCCCCGGCAATGCGCTCAGCACTTGTTGGTGATAGAACTCCTTTTCGGGCATGAAGCCGGCCAACTGCAGCATGTAGTCCGCGCGCGTACCCTCGATCTGCGGGGCGTAAGCAAAACAATGCAGGCACGCATCCAGAATCAGGCTTTGGAACGCCCGCGCGTCGTGGTCTCTGACATACAGGATCGCCCTGCCGAGACCCAGCCTGAGGAGGTGCCTGAACTGGCTTTCGTCCATTGCTGAATGATATCTACTTGTCGTGGAAGAGTACAGGCAATATATATACGGTCTTTGCAGATACTAGCTGGGTGGCGCAGACGTTTGGTTTCTAATGTCTGCGATCCCGCTTTGTGGGACCGTGGCGCCCAGCCCACCCTGGCCAAAACCGGGCACCCTCCTACGCCAAAGGGTGTGCCACCCGCCCGACGGACCGCTACAGGAAGAAGTACTCCCAGAAGTGTCGGTGCCGCACGAAGACGATAAACTCCCCTGGCTTGGGGCGGGGCACCGACCACTTACCCTTCGAGCGGCAACAGCCTTGGGAGGGGCGCTGCACAAATCCTTTTGTCAGCACGAGGTTTGTCATTGCAGTCCCGTAGGAGCACCCTGGATAATCCAAGCCTTTGCTGGGTCCGGCGTCGAACACCCGCGCGATCGGTCTTCGCAGTGTGACGCGAAGGACTCCTTCGTCATCCGTGACGCCCGAAGTATCCCAGCTCGGCGCGTTCCCCGAATATAGAAAAGTGACCTGGAGGTGGCGCATGGGCTTTCCCGAGATGCCGTTGAGCACTAGCACGCGGATCTCGGGATGGGGGGCAGGCCACGCGACGCAGCAAGCAGGTGTGGCAAAGATGATCACCCGCCCCGGCGTGGGTTTCAGTCCGGCTCTAACCGGAGCCTCGGGGTCGCAGACGTCAACCGGAACCTGCCCCGCTCTTAGATCGTCCAGGTCCGGAAGCGAGGGGTAGCCACACTCAACCAGATTTGGATCGTTAGTATGGAAGGTGAGGAAGCGGATTCCACGCGGCACGGTCAGCTTCGCCACCCCGTCGGGTCCCGCCGCAAGGTATCCGCCCTGTGGACTGCGCACTTCCCCCTTGCGATACGCTCTGGCCACCCCCCATTGCAACGCAGCGTGCGGAATCGGGCGGAGCGTCTCCGCGTCGAGCACCTGGACTTGGACGACCGCTGTCGCCTGCGGCGGCCCTCCGGAGGCCAATTGGACGCACGGCGCGACAAGCAACAGAGCCGCTGACATTAACGCTGCCCATCGTAGCGCGCGCTTCTCTCTCATCGTCTCTCTCGACCTCTTAGAAAGAACAGCCGCGGCTGCCGAACACGTGGGCGGGTGGCTCACCCCTTCCAGGTTGTTCCGTCGTTCATGCTGGCAATGATACTATCTGCGGGCTAGCAATGCACCCACGAACGCGCACGCCCGGATGCCCCGCCCTGGCGGTTGGAGGTTGGAGTGCGAGAGCGAAGCTCTCGCTTTACAAAGCGGAAGCTGGCGCTTCCGCACTCCATAGTGCTGCCCTAAAGGGCAGCGCTACCTAGCGCTGGCCACCGTGGATGTTGCAACTAGTTGCCAGTGAGTTGCAACTATACTTCCACGGACAAAATTAACTCCTTTGTTTTCAATGGACATATTGACGATAGCCCGCACTAACGCTAGCATACCACACTTGCTTGTGGGACTAACTGCAAGTGAGTTGCAAGGATTCTGACGCCAAAGCATGTTCGACTCCCTGGTTATCACACTTCGCGAAGGTTTGGAAGCGGCGCTCATTGTGGGCATCGTGCTCGCCTATCTGGGCAAGATCGGCCAGCGGCGCCTGAACCGCACGGTTTACCTCGCCCTGCTGGCGGCGGTGGGCGCCAGCGCCGTGGCCGCCTGGCTTGTGCACCGCTGGGAAGTCAACGAAGACGCCTACGAAGGCTGGCTGATGCTGGTGGGCTCGGGCTTTGTCGCCACCATGGTGGTGTGGATGTGGCGCACCGGGCGGCAGATGAAGCAGCAGATCGAATCCCGCCTGGCCGGCCTGGCGCAGTCGCCCTCGCGCCGCCTGGCGCTGGGAGTTTTCGGCTTCGTCTTTCTGATGGTCTTCCGCGAGGGCATCGAAACGGTGCTCTTCCTCGCCGCCGTGTCGCTGCGCTCGAGCGACCTGATGAACGTCCTGGGCGGCAGCATCGGCCTGGCGCTGGCCGTAGGGCTGGGGGTGGGGTTCTTCAAGGGCACGCTGCGGGTCAACCTGCGGAAGTTCTTCACCTTCACCAGCCTCATCCTGCTGGTGGTGGCGGGGCAACTGCTCATCTCGGGCCTGCACGAGCTTTCGGAAGCGCAGGTGCTCCCATCGAGCCGCCTGGAGATGGCGCTCGTCGGCCCCATCGTCAATAACGAAGCTTTCTTCTTTGTGGTGGTGGTGGCGCTGTGCCTGTTCCTGGTGGTGGCGGGACGCATTCGCGAAGGCGGGCCGGCGGCGGCCGAGCTCGCCCCGCTGAGCGCTCCCGAGCGCCGCAAGCTGGCTGCCGAGGCGCGCCGCCAGCGCTTTTGGAAAACCGCCATGAGCGCCATGGGCCTGGTGGTGATTCTGCTCATCAGCGCGGAGTTCATCTACTCGCGCACCGCGCAAGCCGTGACGCCGCCCACGCGCCTGACCCTGCAAAAGGGCGTGGCGGAGTTCCCCGCCGCCCAGCTCCGCGACCACCGCCTGCACCACTACGTGGTATCCGTCGACGGCGCGGACGTGCGCCTGATCGCCATCCTCGATGATTCGGGCACGGTGCGCGCGGCGCTGGACGCCTGCGTCATCTGCGGCACGCAGGGCTACTACCAGCAGGGCCGCAACGTCATCTGCCGCAACTGCGGCTCCGCCATCTATGTCCCCACCATCGGCCACGGCGGCGGGTGCAACCCCATCCACGTCGTCTACCAGGTCGAGGGCGGCGAGGTGATTTTTTCGGCGCGCGCTCTGAGCGCAGGAGCCGCGCACTTCCGCTGATGCTGACGCGAATCCTCAAAGGATCGCTTTTGCGCCGCCGGCGGCGAAAGCTGCTCAGCCTGCTGGCCGTGGCGCTGGGCATTACCGCCGCGACGGCCGTCGCCACCCTGGGCTTGAGCGTCGGCGACCGCATCGGCCGCGAGCTGCGCTCCTTCGGCGCCAACATCGCCGTCACCCCCGCCGCCGACAGCCTGGCGGTGCGCGTCGGCGGCCTCGACTACCGCCCCGCCGGCGCCGGCGCTTACCTTCCCGAGTCCGGCCTCGCCAAGCTCAAGCAGATCTTCTGGCGCAATAACATCGTCGCCTTCGCTCCCTTCCTCGACCTGCCCGTCAGCGTGCGGGGACGGCGCACGGTCTTGGTGGGAAGCTGGTTTCAATATCCCCTGCGCGTCAGCTCGACGGAAGTTTTCTCGACCGGCCTCGAAGCTCTGCACCCCGCCTGGCAGGTGCGCGGCGCGTGGCCGCAGGATTCCGGCGCGGCCGAGTGCCTGGTGGGCAGCCGCCTGGCGCGGGAACTCGGCGTCCGGCCCGGACAGACGCTCAGCGTCGCGGCGCGCGGCGCGGCTTCGACCGCAACCTTGCGCGTGAGCGGAATCCTGGAAGCGGGAGGCACGGAAGACGGCGAGTTGCTGGCGCCGCTCGCCGCCGTGCAGAAACTCGCCGGCCTGCCCGGCAAGGTGCGGCGCATCGAAGTGAGCGCGCTCACCAAGCCCCAGGACGCCTTCGCGCGCGCCGACCGCACGCGCATGAGCGCCGCGGAATTCGACCGCTGGTTCTGCACGCCCTACGTCACCTCCATCGCCTACCAGATCGAGCAGGCGCTGCCCGGCGCGCAGGCGCGCCCCGTCTATCGCGTCGCGGCGACGGAAGGGAAAATTCTCGACCGCGTGGGCATGCTGATGGGCGTGCTGGCCGCCGCGGCGCTGGCCGCCGCCGCGCTCGCCGTCGCCTCCATGATGCTGGCCACGGTGCTCGAGCGCCGCGCCGAGATCGGATTGTTCAAGTCGCTGGGCGCTTTCGGCGCGCGCGTGGCGGCGCTGTTTCTGCTCGAGGCGGGCGCCATCGGCCTGAGCGGTGGCTTGCTCGGCTACTTCGCCGGCAGCCTGCTGGCGCGGCGCCTGGCCGCGGAGTTGTTCGGCGCGCCCGCCGCTTTCAATTGGCCGATGCTGCCCGCGGCGCTGGCGCTGGCGCTCCTGGTCACGCTCGCCGGCAGCGCCTGGCCGCTGGGCCGCGGACTGCGCGTCTCTCCCGCGGCGGCGCTGAGGGATTGAGCGTGCGCGCGATTGAGCGATCAGCCGATTGTGAGCTCGCGGGATTGAGTGGTTGGTCGATCCGGTTGCGCGTGACTGAGCGGTCGCCGATTTGGTGTTCGCGAGATTGGGCGATTAGCCGATTTCGAGTTCACGCGATTGCGTGGCGGGTCGATTTGGTTCCCGCGCGATTGAAGGGGTGGCCGATTCAGTGTGCGCGCGATTGAGCGTCGGCTAGATTCAGTTGCGCGTGACTGTGAGATCACCGAGTGGGTTTTCGTGTGATTGTAAAATCAGGCAATTGACAGATTGAGATTTCGGCCCATTTGGAATCTTGAATCTGGAATCTTGAATTCATGAGAGAACCAAGCCCTCCGATGACCGCCTCGCCGCCGCCCGCGCCCGGGCGCCCGGCCATCCAATCGCGCCAGGGCCCGATGTTTTGGCGCCTCTGGTGGCGCTCCTTGAGCGTCAAGCGTCCGCAGGCGGCGCTGGCGATCGGCTCGCTGCTGGTGGGCGCGGCCGTGGCGTCCATGCTGCTCAACCTCTACGCCGACGCGCGCCGCAAGATGACCGAGGAGTTCCGCGCTTACGGCCCCAACATCGTCGTCGCGCCGGCGTCTGGCGCGGGCACGCCGGCCGGGTTACAATCGGACACTTTGTCGGGTGGATTGATGGACATTTCGTCGCTTCACGCCCTGAGCGCCGGTTCTCCTTCGCTCGCCAATTCACGCTCTGTGGCGGTTCTTTACGCCGTGGTGCGCCTCCGTCCCGAGCCGCGCGACCCCCGCCTGCCCGAGTTCCAAAACGCCGTGGCCGTGGGCACCGACTTTGCCGCCTATCGCCGTCTCTATCCCGCCTGGCAACTTGCCGGGCACCCGGCCGGCGCTTCCGAAGCGGTCATCGGCGCGCGCGTAGCTTCAGCGCTTCACCTGGGATTGGGCGGCACGCTTCAGCTCGCGCCCGACGATGCCGGCGCGGCGGCTTCATCACGCGCGCAAACTTATCGCGTGGCTGCGATACTCACCACCGGCGCTTCCGAGGACGATCAGGTTTTCGTGCCGCTCTCGGATCTCCAGAAGCTCACGGGCTTGGAAGGCAAGGTCAGTCTGGTGGAGTTGAGCGTCCCGGGCGACGCGGCGGCCGTGGAGCGCGCGGCGGGCCAGTTGCGGCAGGCGCTGCCGGGCGCGGACGTCCGCCCGCTGCGGCAGATCGTCTACGCGTCGGGCCAAGTGCTGGGCACGATCCGCGGAGTGACGCTTTCGCTGACGGCGCTGATTCTCGCCATCATCGTGCTCTGCGTGACGGCGACGATGGCTTCCATCGTGCTCGAGCGGCGCAAGGACGTAGCGGTGATGAAGGCGCTGGGCGCGGGTGAGCGGACGCTAGTCAAGCTCTTCCTCACCGAAGGCGCGGCGCTGGGCCTGGTAGGCAGCGCGCTGGGCTACGGCGGCGGAGTGCTGCTGGCGCGCGCGGCGGCGGAGCGGATGTTCGGCGTGGCGGTCGGCATGGTGGGCTGGACGTTCCCGGCGGTCTGCGTGGCGGGAGCGCTCGTGGGCGCGCTGGCCAGCTTCCTGCCGGTGCGCGCCGTGAGGACGGTGGAACCCGCAGCAGTGTTGAAAGGACAGTAAGGGCGGCAGACGAACCGCGCCCTGACGAAGAAGGAGAGACGCAACGTGGCTCTGGTTGAAGCGCGCAACGTGATCAAGCATTACGGTGAAAAGCTCACCGCCCTGCGCGACGTGTCGCTGGACGTCGAGCAAGGCGAGTGGGTGGCGGTGATGGGGCCGTCGGGCTCGGGCAAGAGCACGCTGCTCAACCTGCTGGGCTGCCTGGACGCGCCCGATGAGGGCACCGTGCGCGTGGCGGGTCAGGACCTGGCAGGGCTTTCGCCGGCCGAACGCGCGCAGTTCCGCGCCGAGCGCGTGGGCTTCGTCTTCCAGCAATATCATCTGGTGCCTTATCTCACCGCGCTCGAAAACGTGATGCTGGCGCAATACTTCCACAGCCTAGCGGACGAAGCGGAAGCCGCCGAAGCGCTTCGGCGCGTGGGTTTGGGCGACCGGCTGCGCCATCTGCCCGCACAGCTTTCGGGCGGCGAGCAGCAGCGCGTGTGCGTGGCGCGCGCGCTCATCAACCAGCCGGCGCTCATCCTGGCCGACGAGCCCACGGGCAATCTGGACGAGGTGAACGAGGCACTGGTGATGGGCCTGTTCACCGAGCTGCACCGCGCCGGGCACACGCTGCTGGTGGTCACTCACGACCCGGAGGTGGGCCGCATGGCGGAGCGGCGCGTCGAGCTTCACCACGGCCGCCTGGCGGAGGTCTCCGTCTTCCCCGCCCTGGAAGAAGAACTGATCGACAACCTGCTGAAGGCCGT
>JBJKQV010000044.1:0-10224 GCA_046704985.1 Terriglobia bacterium | reverse complement strand
CGCGAAAAGCGCCTTCTCTCCTTGGTGCTGGACCGCGGGCAAAAGATGACGGCGCCGGAAGTTTCGCGTCCCAGCGGGCGCTACGGGTCGCTGGGAGCCTCGCTCGAGCACTTCCGCCAGTGCCGGGCGCAAAGCGCGCAATACTTGGCCAAGACCTCCGACGACCTGCGCCGCCGCACCGTCAAACACCCCATCGCCGGAGTGATTTCCGGTTACGAGTACGCGCTGATCCTGGCCAGCCATCCCGCCCGCCACGCCGCGCAGATTCGTGAGCTGCGCGCCGCGCTGGGTTTCTAACCCGAAACCAATCGGACACATTGTCATCGAATCTCCTGAAACCTATTTCAGGAGGGCTTCAATGAGCGAACGAAACTACCAGGAGTACGCCAAGGCTGCGCCGGGAGCCATGCGCGCCATGCAGGGGCTGGAATCTTACGTCCGCCAGAGCGGCCTGGAGGCTCCGCTGCTGGAGCTGGTGCGCATGCGGGCTTCACAGATCAACGGCTGCGCTTACTGCATGGACATGCACAGCAAGGACGCGCGCGCGGCGGGCGAGAGCGAGCAGCGGCTCTACGTACTTCCCGGCTGGCGCGAGGCGCCTTTCTACACGGCGCGCGAGCGCGCGGCGCTGGAATGGACCGAAGCGGTTACGCTGATCGGCCGCAACCACGTGCCCGACGAGACGTTCGAGCGCGTGAGCGCGGTGTTTTCCAGCAAAGAGCTCGCCGACCTCACCCTGGCGGTCGTCGCCATCAACGGTTGGAACCGCCTGGCCATCGCTTTGGGCTCCCAGGTGGGCAGTTACCAACCCCCCGCCCGCCCCGCGCAGGCGCCGGGAGCTTAAGCTTTGACACCGCAAAAGCCTTATGTTAGCTTGAGGCGAAAGTGCCGGGCCGCTACCCGAGAGGTTACAGGTTATGACGATTGACGAACTGCTGCGGGTCGCCTGCGAAAGCAAAGCGTCCGACTTGCACTGCAAAGTCGGCAACTACCCCTACATCCGCGTGGACGGGGAGCTGCGGGGGCTCAACCAGTTCTCGCGCGTCTCCAGCGAGGACATGCTGAGCATGGCCTTCAGCATGATGACCAACCGGCAGAAGCAGAAATTCAAGGAAGAGACCGAGCTCGACATGGCGTACGGCGTGGCGGGCCTGGGGCGTTTCCGTGTCAACGTCTTCCAGCAGCGCGGCAACGTGGGCATGGTCTTGCGCGTCATTCCCACTAAGATCCGCACCCTGGAGGAGCTCTACCTGCCCAAGGTCATCGACAAGATCTGCGAAGAGCGCCGCGGCATGGTGCTGGTGACCGGAACGACCGGCAGCGGCAAGTCGACCACCCTGGCGGCGATGGTCGACCGCATCAATTCCTCGCGCACCGACCACATCATCACCATCGAAGACCCCATCGAGTTCCTGCACCGCGACAAGAAAGGGTTCGTCAATCAGCGCGAGATCGGCGTCGACACCACCAGTTTCAGCTCCGCGCTGCGCGCCTCCCTGCGTGAGGATCCGGACGTGATTCTGGTGGGCGAAATGCGCGACCACGAAACCATCGGCACGGCGCTGCTGGCCGCCGAGACCGGGCACATGGTCTTCTCCACCTTGCACACCCTGGACGCCACGGAAACCATCCAGCGTATCATCTCCGTCTTTCCGCCGCCCGAGCAGAAGCAGATCCGCTTGCAGCTGGCCTCCACGCTCAAGGGCATCATCTCCCAGCGCCTGGTGCGCAAGTCGGACGGCATCGGCCGCGTGCCGGCCGTGGAAGTGATGATCGCCACCGAGTACATCCGCGATTGCGTGGTCAATCCGGAAAAGACCCGGCTCATCAAGGACGCCATCGCTTCCGGCGTGTCGCAGTACGGCATGCAGACCTTCGACCAGTCGCTCTACGACCTCTACAACCAGGGGCTCATCACCCTGGAAGAGGCGCTGATCCGGGCGACCAACCCCGACGAGTTCAAGCTGCGCATTGCCGGCATTCGCACCACCGCCGACGCGGCGCGCGAGGAGATGGAGCGCGCCAGCCAGGTGGACCGCTTTGCCAAGCACTAGCGCGTCCTGGAATCTGGAATTTGAAATCGCCTTCTAGGCCCGCCCGCGAGCCCTTCCCCACCGCGCTCGCCATGCTCTCGCGCCGCGGCTACTCGGTGGCGGAAATACGCCGCGCCCTGGAACGGAAATTCCCCGCCCACCCCGGCGTCGCGGAAGCGATCGCCCGCCTGCGGAAGCTCGGCTACCTCGACGACCGCCGCTACGCCATGCAGGTGGCCTCGTCGCTGGCGCGCAACCGCGGCTTCGGTCCCTTTCGCATCCGCCGCGAGCTGAAGGCGCGGCTGGTCGATTACAAGTTCATCGAGCCGGCGCTCGAACAGGCGTTCGAAGAGTCCGACGAGCGCCAACTCCTCGACCGCGCCCTCACCAAGAAGCTTCGCACCCTGCGCCCGCCCTTCACCCCCGCCAAGCTCCAGTCCCTTTGCCGGAGCTTGCTGCGCCGCGGATTCCGCAGCGGTGATATCATGAAAGCGGTGCGCGCCAAGCGCGAGCTTCTGCGCGCCGCGGAAGACGTTCAACTTGCCGATTTGGAGGACGAAGAGAACCGCCCCAGTGGTACTGGAAGCTCATGAAATCCGACCAGATTCGAAAAGAGTTTTTGGCCTTTTTTGAAGCCCTCAATCACCGCGCCGTGCGCAGCTCGTCGCTGGTTCCGGCCAACGACCCCACGCTGCTCTTTACCAACGCCGGCATGAACCAGTTCAAGGACGTCTTCCTGGGCCGCGAGCGGCGCGACTACGTGCGCGCCTGCACCTCGCAAAAGTGCGTGCGCGCGGGCGGCAAGCACAACGACCTCGAGCAGGTGGGCCGCACGCGCCGCCACCAAACCTTCTTCGAGATGCTCGGCAACTTCAGCTTCGGCGACTACTTCAAGGCCGAGGCCATCCCCTGGGCCTGGGAGCTGGTCACCAAGAATTTTGCCCTTCCCCCCGACAAGCTCTACGCCACCGTCTTCCGCGAGGACGACGAGGCGGAAGAGCTCTGGGCCAAGATCGTCCCCCGCGACCGCATCTTCCGCTTCGACGAGAAGGACAACTTCTGGCAGATGGGCGAGACCGGCCCCTGCGGTCCCTGCTCGGAGATTCATTACGACATGGGCCCCGCGGCCAGCGATCTGGGACACAAAGATTGCAAGTTTCCCTGCCCCGACGATTGCGGGCGCTACGTCGAGATCTGGAACCTCGTCTTCATGCAGTTCAACAAGGACGAGAGCGGCGCCATGACGCCGCTGCCCCGCCCTTCGATCGACACCGGCGCGGGCCTGGAGCGCCTGGCGGCGGTGCTGCAAGGCCAGCTCTCGAATTTCGACACCGACCTCTTCCGCCCGCTGATTGACGAAGCCGCCGAGCTTGCCGGCAAGGAATACGGCGGCCATCCGGACAGCGACGTTTCGCTGCGCATCATTGCCGACCACGCGCGCGCCGCGACGTTTCTGATCTCCGACGGCGTCCTGCCTTCCAACGAAGGCCGCGGGTACGTCCTGCGTCTCATCATGCGCCGCGCGCTCTACCACGGCCAGACGCTCGGCCTCAACGAGCCGTTCCTGTTCAAAATGGCCGGCCACGTCGTGGAGATGATGCAAGGCGCATACCCCGAACTGGCACAGACAGTCCACCACGTCGCCCGCGCTATCAAAATCGAAGAGGAGCGTTACGCCGAAACCACGCGGCTGGGACTCGAAAAGCTGGACCAGGCCGAGGTGGTGCCCAACCAGGGCAAGGCGGCACCCTTTGCGCAGTGGAAAGCTTCCTGGCCGACAATGACGCGCCGCGAGTTTCCCCTCGGCAAGATTGCGGGTCGCGACCTCTTTGCGCTGCACGACACATTCGGACTGCGCCCCGACTTCGTCCGCGACGTGGTAAAGAACTACGGGCTGGAGGTCGACCAGCAAGGCTACGAAGCCGAAATGCAGAAGCAGCGCGAGCGAGCCCGGGCTTCCTGGAAGGGCGCGGAAAAGAAAGTCGTCGCGCCGGCGTATCAGAAGCTGGCCGAGAAGCACCGAACGGTTTTTGACGGCTATCAGCAGACGACTTCCGCCGACTGCAAAATTGTGGCGCTGGTGCAGGGCGCGGAATCGGTCGCCGAGGCCAAGCCCGGCGCGGACGTTGAAATCGTGCTCGACCACACGCCTTTCTATGCCGAAGCGGGCGGCCAGGTTGGCGACACGGGACGGCTCTTCGCCCCGGCGAGCGACCAGGAACTGGCGCAGGTGCTCGACACCTACCGCCCGGTGACCGGCGTAACGGCCCACAAGGCGCTGGCGCGCGAGACCCTGCGCGTGGGGGACGTGCTGACGGCAGTGGTGGATGCGGAGCGGCGCGACGCGATTCGCCGCAACCACACAGCCACGCACCTGCTGCACGCGGCGCTGCGCTCCGAGCTCGGCACCCACGTCAAGCAGGCCGGGTCGCTCGTGGCGCCCGACCGCCTGCGTTTCGACTTTTCGCACTACGCGCCGCTCGGCGAGCAGGACGTGCTCGACATCGAGGACATGGTGAACGAGCAGGTCCTCAAGAACCGTGAAGTGCGCACCGAGGAGATGGAACTCGACTCGGCGGTCAACTCCGGCGCCATGGCGCTGTTCGGCGAAAAGTACGCCGACCGCGTGCGCGTGCTCTCGATCGACGATTTTTCCAAGGAGCTCTGCGGCGGCACGCACGTTCGCCGCACCGGCGACATCGGGCTTTTCAAGATCGTTTCGGAAGGCAGCGTGGCCGCGGGCACGCGCCGCATCGAGGCGGTGACGGGCACCGGCGTGCTCGGCCAGCTCCGCCAGTCCGCCGAAACCCTGGGCATGCTCGGCCAGACGCTGCGCGCCAAACCCGAGGAACTGGTGGCGGCAGCCGAAAAGCTGACGGAATCGGAAAAGAAGCTGCGCAAGCAACTGGAGGCGCAGCAGATGAAGCGCGCCGCCTCGGCGGCGGGCGACCTGGCCGGCCAGGCGCGCGAGGTGAAGGGCGTGCGCGTGGTGGCCTCGCGCGTCGAGGTGACGGACCGCGCCGCGCTGCGCCAAATGGTGGATTCGCTCCGCCCCAAGCTGGGCTCGGGAGTCATCGTGCTGGCTAGCGTGGCGGAGGGCAAGGTGGCGCTCATCGTGGGCGTGACCAAGGACCTGACCGCCAAGCTCGACGCGGGCAAAATCGTGCGCGCGGCGGCCAAGTTCGTGGAGGGCTCGGGCGGCGGCCGCAAGGACCTGGCGGAAGCGGGCGGCAAGAATCCCGACGGGGTTGACGCCGCGCTCGCCGCCCTGCCGGAGATCATCGAAAAGATGCTCTAGGGGCGGCGGCGGACACCCCGACCAAATCAGGCGAGGATACCCGAATGCACAAACTGGTCTTATTGCGTCATGGCGAAAGCGTTTGGAACATGAAGAACCTTTTTACCGGCTGGACGGACGTAGGGTTGAGCGAGAAAGGCTTCAAGGAAGCGCACGAGGGGGGCAAGACGATGCTGCGCGAGGGCTACACCTTCGACGTGGCCTACACCTCGGTGCTCAAGCGCGCCATCCAGACCCTCTGGATCGCTCTGGAAGAGATGGACCTGATGTGGATTCCCGTGCACCGCTCCTGGCGGCTCAACGAGCGCCACTACGGGGCGCTGCAAGGGCTCAACAAGGCGCAGACGGCGGAAAAATTCGGCGCCGATCAGGTAAAGATCTGGCGGCGCAGCTACGACACGCCTCCCCCGGCGCTCAGCGCCGACGACGAGCGCTTCCCGGGCAAGGACCGGCGCTACGCGAGCCTGACCCGCGAAGAGCTGCCGCTCAGCGAGTGTTTGAAGGACACCGTCGCGCGCACCCTGCCCTACTGGCACGACACTATCGCTCCCGCCATCCGCGCCGGGCAGCGCGTCATCGTGGCCGCGCACGGCAACAGTTTGCGCGGGCTGGTCAAATACCTCGACAACATCTCCGACGACGAGATCGTCGGCCTCAACATCCCCACCGGCATCCCGCTCGTTTACGAGCTGGACGACAACCTGAAGCCCCTGCGGCATTTCTACCTGGGCGATCCGGAAGCCGCCGCGCGCGCCGCGCAGGCCGTCGCCGACCAGGCCAAAGGCAAGAAGTAAGGTGCCCGGCGCAGGCAGGCCGCGGGACATGCGGCGCGGTCACAGTAATTTAATCTTCGAACAGGCTTCCCTTTCCCAGGCCTGACGGCCTGGGCCACCAGGGGAGTCTGCTTGCCCACGGTCATTCGACCCCTTCGGGGTCGGACGGTAGGAAAAGAACGGCGCCTCCGCTTCCCCGGGTTTCGCCCGGGGCTATGCACATTCGGCCCCTTCGGGGCCGGCCACGACACAGAAGCGTCCCATCTGAAGAAGGACTGAGGCTCTCTGGGGGCCGTGCGGACGCCGAAGGCGTCCAATATACATAGCCGGGGGTGAAACCCCCGGAAAACGAAGCCTCTCTACTTCCTTCAAGACCTCTCAACCCTGAAGGGGTTGAACTCCCGCCGGCTCTTCTCCCAGACCTTACGGCCTGGGCCACCGTGTGCTGCCCTGAAGGGCAGCGCTAGCCGCGGCGCGGCTAGCGCGCCGACAGGCGGTTCTTGAAGCGGCTGGCGAAGGTCGGCGCTGGGCAGAAGCGCCGGTCATAGACCGGCGCTACAGATTATTTCGCCGACAGGCGGTTTTTGAAGCGGTTGCGGATGAACCAGGCGAGTCCGAGGACCAGCACCACGCCAACCAGCAGATCGAAGCGGTGGAAGTAGGCGCGCAGCATGGGGTAGCGCGGGCCGAGCTTGACGCCCGCGAAGGCGAGCGCCCAGCACCAGGGGAGCGACCCCAGGAACGTATAGAGGTGGAAGCGCCAGACGTTCATGCGCGAGATGCCGGCGGGCAGGGCGATGAAGGTGCGCACCACGGGCAGCAGGCGGGCGATGAACACCGCCGCCTCGCCGTAGCGCGCAAAGAAGCGGTCGGCCATCTGCAAGTCGTGGCGGGTAAACAGCACGTAGCGGCCGTAGCGCTCCACCAGCGGCCGCCCGCCCCAGGCGCCCAGCTCGTAGGCCACCAGCGACCCCAGGTTGCAACCCAGCGCTCCCGCTACCGCCACCGCCCAGAGATGGAAGCGCCCCACCGAAACCAAGTAGCCGGAAAAAGGCATGATGATTTCCGAGGGGAGCGGAATGCACGCCGACTCGATGGCCATCAGCAGGACAATGCCGCCGTAGCCGCCGGTGGAAATCACGACGATGATGAAGTGGCCCAGATGTTCGAGGAGGCGAGTGACCATGCGGGGAGCGGCTGTAGCGGCGAGGTCCGCGTCGCCGCCGATGTATTTTCAACCCTTGGGACGGCGAGACGCCGCCGCTAGAGCGCGGCCGTTAGAAAGCGTCGGCGTCCTGATTGAACGTGTAGCCGGGGAGGGAGGCGCCGTCGGCCGACTTGTCAACCTTGACGCGGCGGACGTCCGCTTCGTTTCCTCCCACCTTGCGCAGCATGGCGTAGGAAGCAAAGGCTTCGGAGTAGAGTTTGGTCACCAACCAGGTGTCGCCGGTTTCGTCGAGCTTCCACAGCTGTCCTAACTGAATGGCGGGAACGGCCAAAGTTTTCTCCTCCCGAAGTGGCTGCGCGGCGGCATGGCGCCGGGCGTGGAAACAATTAATCTAAACGCCCCCATGCGGAGAGTCAATAGCCGAAGCGCCGAGGGCGCCTCCCCGCACCCCAAAAAGTGCAGAATCAGCGACTTGTCGGCCTCCCCGCACGGGGCGAGAAGGACGGGCGAAAGTTCCGGCGCGGGAAGGTAACTTCCCTCGCGGGGCGGGCATCTAGGATATAATAGAGGGGAATCCAAGTCCGCGGAGGCCGTCATGAAACACCAAAAACGGGCGGCTTGGCTGTGCGCAATCCTCCTGGCGCTGAGCGCGCTGCCCGGCTGGGCCAAGGACGAAAAATCCAACGTTAAGGACATCGGCGACCGCCGCGTCGCGCATCGCAGCATCATCTCGGAAGAAAAAGAGATTGCCATCGGCAAGCAGTACGCGGCCGAGATCGACCGCTCCGCCAAGATCATCAAGGACCCGGTGATCAACGAGTACGTGAACCGGGTGGCGCAGAACATCGCGCGCAATTCCGACCTGAAGATCCCGCTCACCGTCAAAGTGATCGACGCGCCGGGCATCAACGCCTTTGCGCTGCCGGGCGGGTTTCTCTACGTCAACAGCGGCCTGCTGCTGGCCGCCGACGGCGAAGCGCAGGTGGCGGGGGTGATCGCGCACGAGGTGGCGCACGTGGCAGCGCGCCACTGGGCCTCGCAGATGACCAAGCGCAGCATCCTCCAGTACGCGATGATCCCGCTGATCTTCACGCCCATGTCCTATCCCGTCTATCTGGGCGTAGCGCAGGGGATGAATTTCGGCATCCCCATCGCCTTTTTGAAGTTCAGCCGCTCCGACGAGGCGGAGGCCGACTACCTGGGCCTGCAGTATCTCTACAAGGCCGGCTACGACCCCAACGCCTATATGAGCATCTTCGCCAAGGTAATGACCGAGGAACGGAGCGCGCCGGGGAGCGTGCCCAAAGTCTTCATGGACCACCCGCCCACCCCCGACCGGATCGTGAAGCTGGACGCGGAGATGAAGTCCATTCTGCCCCCCCGTCCGCAGTACCTGGTCTCGACCTCGGAGTTCAACGACGTGCAGGCGCGCCTGCGCGAGCTGATCACCAACCGGCGCCTGGCGGGCCGCGACAAGAACGCGCCTACCCTCCAGAAGCGCGACACCAACGGAACCTCCACGGGCCAGAAGAAGACCAAGACGGAAGAAGACAAGCCGCCCGTGCTGCGGCGCCGCGACAACTGAGTTCCTCCTTGCACGAGCCGGGGCAGTCCGCCTGTGGGCGGGCTGCCCTTTTTTGTCTTCCCGGCGCAGTCGGCCGCCCAGTCACCGGCGGGCGGGTTTTCGGTTTTGCGAGAAGAAGTCTTCAGGGAGTGCGGGTAGGAGCGGTGAACACCACGCCCAGCTTCCGCAGGGCGTCGTTGTAATACTTCCGGTAGAGGATCTCCCACTCCCCGCTGCCTTCGGGGATGGTGCGCTTCTGGGAGGTGATGTGCTGGCGGACGGTTTCGTCCACCTTCTCTTCCTCCACCAGCAGCTCGTTGATGATCTTGACCACTTCCTGGCGGATGACGTTGTTTTCCTCGAAGATTTCCACCTCATCCATGGCCATGATCGCCGACATGATCTGGTGGGAAAGCTGCACGACTTTTTCGTGGGATAGTTTCATGCAAAGCTCGCGCGCCGGCTAGAGGATCAGCTTGCGCTCGCGCACCAACTGGCGCTTCACTTTCTTGTACATCTCCTCGTAGGAGGCTCCGTTGCGCTGCATCTCGTCCTGGTATTCCTCCAGGATCTTGCGCACCTCGTCGTTCAAGCGGTCTTCGACGCTCACCTCGTCGAGCATCACCTGGGTGATAACCTCGGTGACGTACTCGGGCTGTTCGAACTGGATCAGCCCCTGCGCGGTGAGGCGCTTCAGGAGTTTGCGGGCCATGTAGCCGACGAATTCGCGGGGAAGCAGCATGAGTGCGGTACACTTCCTTGACGATGCTTAAACCCCAGTGTATATTGGAAAGTTTGGGGGTGTCAAGGATTCGCGTCGCCTGCCCAGCCCTTCGGGTGGAAAGCAGAGCGGCGCAGCCGGCCTCGGGACCTGGGCGGTTAGCTCAGTTGGTTAGAGCGTCTGCCTTACAAGCAGAAGGTCATCCGTTCGAGCCGGATACCGCCCACCAAGATAGCAGTGGCAAGAGGTCAGTGGGCAGTAAGCCGCGGCAACGCGGAAGGTGATGAGCGAGACCGGGCCTTCTTCTGCTGTTCGCTCGTCAGTGTTCACTGAAGTTCGTGGGGACGTAGTTCAGCTGGTTAGAACGCATGCCTGTCACGCATGAGGTCGCGGGTTCGAGTCCCGTCGTCCCCGCCAGCATCCAAAGGACTTAGGCGCAACAAGCGAATCCATCGAGTCTGACGGATTTTCAATAAGTTAGATAGATTTAGCAGCCCGTCGGGGTTCGAATCTCACCCTTTCCGCCAATCAATATTGTTCTAGTGACGTGCCCCCCTTAGACCGTTCCAGCTGGTAAGTTAAGATTTGAGGGTTCTGGCTGGATTCAGGGAAGGGGGAAGAGATGCCCAGAAAGCGTTACACCAGCGAACAGATCATCATCCACTTG
>JBJKQV010000043.1:0-3709 GCA_046704985.1 Terriglobia bacterium | reverse complement strand
ATCGGAAGCACATTAGGCGATGTGATTTTAGCCGCACTAGAGTGCACAGAGCCGCACGCGCCCGAGCAGCTTTTGCGAGGGCCGCTACGGGCGCGATCAGAGCTACTGGAGCTACCGGTGCAAAAGGTGACGCCGGCGGAGGTGGCCGAGGCGCGCAAGGTGATGGCGACCCCGCCTCCTGCGAACGTCGACTTTACTCTGGAGCGCGTGCATGCGCGCAAGGTGGTGACGATCGGCGATTGCCCGGACGGGAAACTTCGCGAGGAGATCCAGGTCATTGCGCTGGGCGATGTGGCCTGGGTGGGGATTCCGGGCGAGCCGTTCGCGGAGCTGGGCATGCGGATCGTGGAGCAGTCGCCGTTTGCGGAGACGCTGGTGATGGAACTCGCCAACGGCAACATTGGTTACATCCCGACGCGGCGGGCGTTCGATGAGGGCGGCTACGAGCCGACCAGCTCGCTGCTCGAGCCGGGCGGCGGCGAGTGGATCGTCGAGCGCGCGGTCGAACTCTTGAAGCGCGTGAAGTCGGAAAAGTAACGGCGCGCCGCGTGCGGCGTGCCGGGCGGTCCTACCCCTGTTCGGGGCACAGCAGGACAGAGCGAGATGGCAGTTTTCAGCATTGTCGATTGGGCGATTGTGCTTTTCTCCCTGATGGTAACCGCCGCGGCGGGCTACGGGGTGAAAAAGTACGTGGGCCGGCTCTCCGACTATCTGGTCGCGGAGCGCGGCGTGGGCGTGTGGATCGGCACCGCGTCGTTGGTCTCGACCGAGATCGGCATCATCACTTACATCTACTACTCCGAGCTAGGCTACGTGGCCGGCTTGAGCGCCCTGGTCATCCCGCTGATCGCGGGCGTGGCGGCCTTCTGTGTGGGCAAAACCGGGTTCGTCATCAAACACCTGCGCGAGCTGGAGATCATGACGATTCCGGAATATTTCCAGAAGCGCTACACGCGCGGGGTGCGCATTCTGGCCGGCTGCCTGATGGCTTTCGGCGGGGCGCTGAACCTGGGCATTTTCCCCAAATTGGAAGCCTCGTTCCTGAACATCGTCCTGGGCATCCGCATGGAGCACCTGGCCGCTACCATGGCGGTGCTGCTCACCATCGTGCTGATTTACACGGCCGCGGGCGGTATGGTCTCGCTGATCGTCACCAACTATATTCAATACCTGCTGCTGGCGCTGGGCACCATCATCGTCACCATCGTGGTGCTGCACTCGGTGGGACTCTTCAGCATCGTGGGCGCCGTCGAAACCCACGTGGGCTCGAGCGGATTCAATCCCTTCACCAACCCCGAATTCGGCTGGACCTTCGTCATCTGGCAACTGCTGCTGTCGTTTTCCAGCATGACCACCTGGCAATCCATCGCCATGCGCTCGTTCTCGTCCAAAGACTCGGCGACGGGCAAGAAGATGTTCAGCTTCACAGCGGCGCTGTTCGTGGCGCGCGGCGCGCTGCCCATCTTCTGGGGCATCGCGGCGCTGGCGTTTTTCGGCACGGGGATGAACCACAAGAACGCCCTCGCACACCTGCTGAGCACCATTCTGCCTCACGGCCTGCTGGGGCTGATGGTGGCCGGGATGCTCGCCGCGTCGCTTTCCACCTACAGCGGCTACCTGCTGGCGTGGAGCTCCGTCATCTCCCAGGACATCGTTTCGCCGCTCCTGCAGCGCGAGCTTTCGGAGAAGGGAAAGCTTCTGCTTTCGCGCGTCACCGTCATTGGCCTGACGATCTTCATCATGATTTGGAGCCTGGTCTACAACGTCCCCGGGCCCGCGTACTTCTACCTGAACGTGACCGCCGACCTTTTTGTGGCGGCCACCTTCGTTACCGTGGTGGGCGGCGTGTACTGGAAAAAGTCTTCGACACTGGGAGCGTATCTGGCTTTCATCCTCGGCGCCGCCGGGGCCTCCATGTTTTTCTTCCACGTCGCCGCCATCACCGCGGGGCTTTCCAGTTTCGCGCTGGCGCTGGCGGGCCTTTGGGTGGGCACGATACTGCGTCCCAACCGGCCGGCCAAAGTTTCGCAGGAAGGAGCGCGAGCCTAATGTGGAAGGATTTCTGGTTGGCGATCTTCTTTCTGACCTTCGCGGGCTTCTGCATCATCTCGGTGCTGATCGCCTGGAAAGGCGTCGGCGATCTCAAGCACCTCTTTTCGCGCTTGCGGGACGCCCGGGACCGCGCGGCAGACCGGCCGGCGGGCGGTGAAAGGACCTAGAACGTGCAACGCCGAGACTTCATCAAGTACGCGCTACTGTTAGCTCCGGGGTTGCGCGCGGGAAGCCTGGAAGGCGCCATGGGCTGGCGCCGCCACGACCACAAAGACAACGCGCCGAGGCTAGGCACGTTCCACGTCAGCGGGCAACTCTCCCCCTTGCCCGGCCAGGGGCCCTGGGGGAAGGGCCCTAACCAGCCTTCTCAGAAGGAGTTAGAGGCCGTCCTGGACGACATGATCGCCCACGGCTTCACGGGCCTGGAGTACCCGCTGCACCTGCCCGGCGAACACCTGCGTCGCGTCCTAGCCTACGCGCAGAAGCGCGGACTCTACCTGACCTCCAACCACTCTTTCAACAAGAAGGTCGACGCCGAAAACATCTTTCGCAACGCGCCCCCGGCCATTTCGGTTTACTCGCCGCGCTATGCCCCGGCGGTGCGCAAGAACGTCGAAGCCCTGCTCGCCGACGTCGGCCGTTTCCCGGACGTCTACAACCTTTTCCCTTATCACGACGAGCCCTTCCACGAGAGCCCGAAATCCTTCGACTACGGGCCGGAGGTGCGGGCGGAGTTTCAAAAGGCTTACGGCTATCCCTTGCCGCCCGACCTGGAAGCGGCGCGCCACTCGCCCAAAGTCTGGCAGGACGTGATCAATTTCCGCTCCGGCGAATTTCCCGCCGGCTGGCGGCAGGTCTACCGGATGATCAAGGAAAAAGACCCGCGCCTCCGGGTGACGGTCACGCACGACAGCCACACCACCTTCGGCGGCGGCGTGCGCTCGAACGCCAAGCTGGCGGTGGACGACGTCTATCACTGGGGCGGAGACTACGCCGATCTTTTCGTCTTCGATATCTATCCCTACATGATGTTCGATTTCCGCTACGGCGCCCTCGGCAAGCTGCGCGAGCCGCCGCTCAGCCAGTTGCACTACGCCTTCGGGCAGATGCGCAACGTGGCCTACTCCTACGGCAAGGATTTGGGATTCTGGTTCGGCACTTACAACACGCGCTGGTTCCGCCGCTTCATGGACGAGGCGCTGCGCGAGCGCTACTGGACGGAGCGCGAAACCACCTACACGGCGCTCGCCCAGGGCGCCGACTTCCTGATCAGCGGATACCTGATTCCCCAGGACGCCCGCCACTGGGATTCCCTCGGCGAGGGCTTGAAGGTGATCCAGAAGGCGGGCCCCGAGCTGTCGCGCGCGCCCAAGGTGCAATCGCGCGCCTGCTTCCTGTTTCCGCGCACCCAGTACATCCAGCTTCAGGAGGAGTACTGGAACGTAGGCCTTTCCTACGAGCTTTTCCTGCGCGCCTTCGGCGAGCTCGACGTGCTGCACGAGGACCAGGTGACGGACGACCGCCTGAAGGGGTATTCGCTGCTCACCCTCTTCGACGTGCGCTTGCTGGCGGCGGGGGCGGGAGAGCACAACGCCGGCTTCGTCCGCGCCGGCGGCGTGGTGGAGGCCGACTGCCTTCCCAAACTCGATGGCGACCT
>JBJKQV010000042.1:0-2834 GCA_046704985.1 Terriglobia bacterium | reverse complement strand
GGCCAGACCAGCCCGTCGGCGGCAAAAAAACCCGCCGACGGGTCTGGCCGTGGCTGATCCTGGGAGGGTTGATGGCTTATGCCCTGCTGTCGGCGGAAGCCTTGGGTTTGCGCGGCGTGGTCTCGGTGGCCGATTGGAAACTCGGCCGCGACGCCTTGCTGCTGCTCAACTTCCTGGTCTTCGTGGTGCGCGACACGCTGTTTCTTCAGTGGTGCTCGCTGACCCGCCTGAAGCGGCCGCTGTTCAAAGGCTTTCTCTTCCTGTGGCTCTATTACACCGCCGTGGAAATCGTCGGGGGCGTGCTGAGTTTGGCTTCGCCTTCGGCGGGGAGCACCATCATCGGCCTGTTCACCCCCTGGCAAATGCTGATTTCCGGAAGCACCGGCCTCTCGGAAGTCCATGCCAGTTACGTGGGGATGGGACTCCAGGCGCTGGTCGCGGCGTTTCTGACCATGCTCATTCTCCACCGCCTCAGCCGGCCGGCGGTGGTGGCGGCCTCATCCAATCCCTGACAACCGTAGCACTGCGCCTGCCTGCCGCAGGTAGGCTTCAGCCCAGCATTGGACTTGTTCTCTGTCATGCTGCCCTGAAGGGCGGCGCTACGGGCTAAATCTTCGCCAGCGCCTGTTCCAGGTCGGCGATGAGGTCTTCAACGTCTTCGATGCCCACCGAGATGCGCACCAAGCCGTCGGTGATGCCGATGCGGGCGCGGTCTTCGGGCGGAACGCTGGCGTGGGTCATGCTGGCGGGGTGGGAAATCAGCGTCTCCACGCCGCCCAGGCTTTCCGCCAGCGAGCAGAGTTGGACCGACTTGAGAACCTTGCGGGCGTTTTCGAGCGAGCCCGTTTCAAAGGAAATCATGCCGCCGAAGCCGCTCATCTGCTTTTTGGCCAGGGCGTGCTGGGGGTGAGAGGCGAGGCCGGGGTAATTGACCTTGCGGACCTTGGGGTGCTGGTCGAGGAAGGACGCGATGGCCATGCCGTTCTCGTGGTGCTGGCGCATGCGCACCGCCAGGGTCTTGACGCCGCGCAAAATCAGCCAGGAGTCGAAGGGCCCCAGCACCGCGCCGGCGGCGTTCTGAAGGAATTGCAGGCGCTCGGCCAGCGCCGGGTCGTTGAGGATGACCGCTCCGCCCACGCCGTCGCTGTGGCCGTTCAGGTACTTGGTGGTGCTGTGGACGACGCAGTCGGCGCCCAGCTCCAGCGGCCGCTGGAAATAAGGGCTCATAAAGGTATTGTCCACGGCCAGCAGCACCCCGCGCGCGTGGGCAAGCTTGGCGGTCGCGGCCAGGTCGGTGTTTTCCATCACCGGGTTGGTGGGCGTCTCGACGAACAGCAGGCGGGTTTCGGGCCGCAGTGCTTTCTCGACTTCTTCCCGCCGGCAGGTATTGGCATAGCTGAACTGCAGGCCGAAATTCCGCAGCACGCGCTCGAAAAGCCGGAAGCTGCCGCCGTAAAGGTTGTGCCCGGCCACCACGTGGTCGCCGGACTTCAGCAGGCTCATCAAGGCGTTGATGGCCGCCATACCGGACGCGAACGCGTACGCAAAGCGCCCGCCCTCGAGGCAGGCGAGGTTCTTCTCCAGCGCGGCGCGCGTGGGGTTGCCGGTGCGCGCGTACTCGTACCCCTTGTGCTTGCCCAGCTCATCCTGCACAAAGGTGGAGGTCTGGTAGATGGGAACGATGATGGCTCCCGTGGCTGGATCGGGCTCTTGGCCGGTGTGGATGGCGTCGGTTGAAAATCCCATGGTACCTTTCCGGCAGGGAAGTCGCGGAGCCGGCGGTTGATGATTATGAATGCCGCCGCGTGCGGTTTCCCGGCCCTGCTCGCTTGTTGGTGGCTTCGGCACGTTAACGGAGTCGCGCGCCGATGTCAATCGCCGCCTGCGGGCGCCGCTTCGTCGGAGCAACATGGCTAAAAGCCTCGGCATCTGCTAGACTAGGAACTCCACAGCCCAGGTGAAATGATTGACCCGGCGCGGTAAGAAAGAAGGGGGGAGAGGCGATGTCTTATCTGGTTGAAAAGCGGACGCTTAAGTGGCTGCTGGCGGGCCTGGCGGTAATCTTTTTGATGGCTGGCGTGGCGCCTACTCCGGCCCGCGCCGCCGAGAATACCGACGTCCGCATCCTGGTGACCGACGCTTCCACCGGCAAACCCATCTTCCAGGCGCACCTGACGCTGGAGTTCACCGTCTCCCGCCGTTTCCGCCGCGACAAGTTCTATTCCTTGAGCGCCAAGACCGACATGAAAGGCATTTACCGCTTCCGGGACATTCCCAAAGGAAAAATCCGCCTGCTTGTCATCGCCAAAGACCACCAGACCTTCGGACAGATTTACGAGATCACCGAAGACAATCAGTTGATCCACGTGAAGATGAAAGCGCCTCGGCCGCAAGTGTAAGAGGCGACCATCCTGCGATGCAAGATGCTCGGCGACGATGGCCGCCCGGCAACTTGAGTTCCATCCGCGCGTTCCGAGAATTCAAAATCTTGCGAGCAAAGACCTCCCGGCGCGCGTCGCCTGGAAAGAAATCCTCGTCATTTTGTGCCGCACTGCGGAGTGCTCCGGCGATTGCCACACCGGTGGTGCAAAGAGTAAAAAATTGTTTAGATTCGGTGTCTTATCCCATGCGAAGGGCTTCTTTTCCACAAATTTTTCAACAGAGTTGTTGAAAACGCCGCAGCGAATGTCCGCGGGAAATTTTTTTCGGGAACAATCGCGATGCCGCGCCGGGGAGATTTTTACCCACGGTATATGAAGGGGAGAAGGGCTTGCACTGCCCTTGCAGGGCGGCTTTCAACCGCTGCTGGAGCGGCAATGCACGTAGGGGCGGGT
>JBJKQV010000041.1:0-8162 GCA_046704985.1 Terriglobia bacterium | reverse complement strand
CCGGTGCTGTTTCGAGCGCCCCCGCCGTGGCCGAGATCGAGCTGCCGGGAGGCGGGCACGGCGAGGCCCGCAAGGTCGGCGCCTTTCCGCGCATGGACCCGCGGCTGCAAGGGCTCAGCTATCTCTACCGCACGGCGGCGCGGCCGGGGCTCGAGCCGGGGCTCAACGTCGCGGCGCGCCTGCCCGCCGGCCCGCGCGTCGCGGGTGTGGTGATTCCGAGCTCCGCGGTTGTCTGGTGGCAAGGCGAAGCGTGGGTTTACGTCGAAACCGCCGCGCACCGCTTTACGCGCCGCGCCGTGCCGACCGACGAGCCGGTGGCGGGCGGTTATTTTGTTTCCAAAAACTTTGCGCCCGGTGAGCGCGTGGTGAGCGCGGGCGCGCAGGCGCTGCTCACGGAGGAATTCCGCTCCGACCTG
The DNA here is from genome assembly GCA_046704985.1 of Terriglobia bacterium. Taxonomy (GTDB): domain Bacteria; phylum Acidobacteriota; class Terriglobia; order UBA7540; family UBA7540; genus JBJKQV01. The sequence continues at coordinate 7,746 of JBJKQV010000041.1, read as the reverse complement.
CAGCCGGAAGACTGAGGAAGCCGCTTCATGCTCAAAGCCATCGTCCGATTCTCGCTCCGGTTTCGCGGCGTCGTGCTGGCGCTGGCGTGCGCGCTGCTTATTTACGGCGGTTATTCGCTGACGCGCGCGCGCTACGACGTTTTCCCGGATTTCGCGCCGCCGCAGGTGATCATCCACACCGAAGCGCCGGGCCTGGCCCCGCAGCAGGTGGAGCTGCTGGTGACGCAACCCATCGAGCGGGCAATCGTGGGCGCGCCGGGCGTGGACACGGTGCGCTCGGGCTCGGTGCAAGGGCTGTCGGTGGTCACGGTGGTTTTCCGCACGGGCAGCAATGTCTACCGCGACCGGCAGGTGACCGGCGAGCGACTGGCGACGCTGGAAGGCGCCCTGCCAGCGGGCGTCAAGCCGCCCATCATGACGCCTCTGACCTCTTCGGCCAGCACGGTGCTGGAGGTCGGGCTCACCTGGCCGCATCACTCGCTCATGGATCTGAGCACGGTGGCCGACTGGACGATCAAACCCAGCCTGCTGGCGGTCGAGGGCGTGGCCAAGGTGGCCGTTTACGGCGACGCGCCCGAGCAGTTGCAGATCCGTTTCAGCCCCCAGCGCCTGCTGAAGTACGACGTGACGGCGGGAGAAATTCTCGCCGCCGCGCGGCGCGCCACGGGCATTCGCGGCGCGGGCTTTATCGACACGCCCAACCAGCGCATCGTGCTCGAAACGCGCGGCCAGCAGTTGACGCCGGAAGCGCTGGCGGGGACGGTGGTGCGGCATCACGGCGGAGTCAACCTGACCCTGGGTGAGGTGGCGCACGTCGAAGAAGCTCCGGCTCCCGCCATCGGCGCCGCTACCATTCGCGGCTCGCGCGGCTTGCTGCTGATGGTCTCCTCGCAGTACGGCGCCAACACCTTGCAAGTGACGCGCCGCCTCGACGCCGCGCTCGCCGCCCTGCGCCCCGCGCTCGAGCGCCAGGGCATCGCCGTGGACGCAAACGTCTTTCGCCCCGCCGACTTCATCCAGACGGCGCTACGCAACATTCGCTCGTCGCTTTTCATCGGCGCGGCGCTGATCGTCCTGGTGCTGTTTCTATTCCTGTTCAACCTGCGCACGGCGGCCATCTCCTGCGTGGCTATTCCGCTTTCCTTGCTGGCGGCGGTGGTGGTGCTCGACAAGCTCGGCCAGAGCATCAACACCATGACCCTGGGCGGACTCGCCATCGCCATCGGCGAAGTGGTGGACGACGCGGTGATCGACGTCGAAAACATCTACCGCCGCCTGCGCGACAACCGCCACGCCGACCGCCCGCGCTCGCCTTGGGCGGTGATTTTCGACGCGTCCATCGAGGTGCGCAGCGCGGTCGTCTACGCCACCTTCGCGGTCATCCTGGTTTTTTTCCCGGTCATCACCCTCTCGGGGCTCGCGGGGCGCATCTTCGCGCCACTGGGCATGGCCTACGTTTGGGCGATTCTGGCTTCGCTGGGCGTGGCTCTGACCGTCACCCCGGCGCTTTGCGCGATCCTCCTGGGCGGGCGCGACCTGCCCGCTCACGAGCCGCCCCTGGTGCACTGGGGGAAGCGTCTCTACCGGCGGCTGCTGGAAGGCGTCGAGCGCGCGCCGGCGCTGGTGCTGGCAGGGGTGGCGGCGGGCATCGTCGCCGGCCTGCTCATCCTGCCGCGCCTGCAAGGCTCCTTTCTGCCGCACCTCAACGAAAGCAACCTGACCGTACACATGACCTGCGTTCCCGGAACTTCCATTGGCCAGTCGGTGCGGCTGGGCGACCGGGTCAGCGCGGCGCTGCTGAAGATTCCCAACGTGGTCTCGGTGGCGCAACGGGTGGGGCGCGCGGAGCTCGGCGACGACACCAGCGGCACGCATTCCAGCGAATTCGACGTTAACTTCCGGCGTGACCTCGACGGCCGCCAGATGGCGAAGGCGCGCGCCGCCCTGCGCCGCACCCTCAGCCGCTTTGCCGGCGCGGCCTTTTCCGCCAACAGCTTTCTGACCGAACGCATCAACGAAACGCTTTCCGGCTTCACCTCCGGCGTGGTGGTGAACATTTTCGGCAACAGCCTGACGGAGCTCGACCGCAGCGCCCAACGCGTAGTGCGGGCGCTGGCGAAGACGCCCGGAGCGCGCGACGTCACGCTGCAGTCCCCGCCCGGCATGCCGCAGTTGGTGGTGCGTTTGCGCCCGTCCAAACTCCGGCGCTGGGGGATCGATCCCGTGCAGGCGCTCGACGCCGTCCAGACCGCCTACAGCGGCACCGTGGCAGGACAGGTCTACGAGGGCAACCGGGTCATCAACGTTTCCGTGATTCTCGATGCCCGCGACCGGCAAAGCGTCGGGGCCATCGGCGGCCTGCTGCTGCGCGCTCCGGACGGCAACTACGTGGCGCTGCGGCAGGTCGCCGACATTTACGAAGCTTCCGGGCGCTATATCATCCAGCACCAGGGCGCGCGTCGGGTCGAGACGGTGACCGCGAACGTGGAAGGGCGCGACCTGGGCGCTTTCGTGCGCGACGCCCGCGGGCGCATCGACCGGCTGGCGCTGCCGGCGGGAACCTACATCGAGTTCGGGGGCACCGCCGCCGAGCAGGCACGGGCGCGCGAGGAACTGCTGATTCACTCGCTGCTCGCCGCCCTGGGCATCATGCTGCTGCTCTGGGTGGTCATGGGAAATGCGCGCAACCTGTTCCTGGTGGTCCTCAACCTTCCCTTCGCGCTGGTGGGCGGAGTGCTGGCGGCGTGGGCGACCGGCGGGAAACTTTCCCTCGGCTCGCTGTTCGGATTCGTGACGCTTTTCGGAATTACCCTGCGCAATTCCATCATGATGATCTCGCACTACGAGCACCTGGTTGCCGAAGAGGGCATGACCTGGGGGCTGGAAGCGGCGCTGCGCGGCGCGGCCGAGCGCCTGGCGCCCATCCTCATGACTGCGCTGGTGACGGGACTGGGCCTGCTGCCCCTGGCGCTGGGCAGCGGCGACCCGGGACGCGAGATCGAGGGTCCCATGGCCATCGTCATTCTGGGCGGCCTGGTCACGTCCACCGCGCTCAACCTGCTGGTGCTCCCCACCCTGGCGCTGCGCTTCGGGAAATTTGAGAAAAAGACCGACGATTGGGAGGCCGCGCCGTCCGAAACGCTGCCCGCCTGAGGGGCTATTTTGCAGGCGGACCGCTCATAAGCGAGAGCGGCTTACCCATGCTTTTCAAATGCGAAAGATGGAAATTTCGCGCCCCCGGGCGCGGTGCCGGACCCCTGATACAACCGCGCGGGCGAAAATTGAAACTAATCATGTACGTCTGAGGGTTTAACGCACAGGAGGAGTGTGGATGGCGACAGCGACGATACCCCCCGGCCCCAAGGGCCATTTTCTGCTGGGGTCCTTGCCGGAGATTCGGAGGGACGAACTGGACTTCTTGAGCGACGCGGTGCGGCGCTACGGCGACGTGATCTTCATCCGCGTGGTCAACCATCCCTGCTACATCCTCAGCCACCCGCGGGACATCGAATACGTGCTCCTCACCCGCCACAGCAATTTTAAGAAGTCGATTTTTCTGCGCGCCAGCGGGGCGCTGTTCGGCAACGGGCTGCTGACCAGCGACGGGGCCTTCTGGCAGCGCCAGCGGAAGCTCTTGCAGCCGGCCTTTCACCGCGAGAGCATCGCCGCTTACAGCCGCGCCATGGTGGAGCACACCGAGCGCGAGCTGGCCGTCTGGGGTGACGACGAGGTGCGCGACGTCCACCGCGACATGATGCGCCTTACCATGCAGGTGATCACCGAGGTGCTTTTCGGCGCCAACCTTTCCGCCGACCTCGAGGAAGCGGGCGAAGCCCTGCGCGTCTTCTTTGAGCAGTTCGACGACCGCTTCGGGCTCTACACCATTCCCGAGTGGCTGCCCACGCCCGGCAACCTGCGCTATCGCGCTGCCATCCGGCGGCTGGACTTGATGCTGGAAAGAATCATCCGCTCGCGCCGCTCCGACGGCGACGGCTCGCTCGATGTCCTCTCTACCCTCATGCGCGTTCAGGACGAAGCCGGCACGCACATGACCGAAAAGCAGCTCCGCGACGAGTTGATGACCTTGTTCCTGACCGGGCACGAAACCACCGGGCTGGCGCTGGGCTGGACCTGGCACCTGCTGTCGCAACGCCCCGATGCGGCCGAGAAACTTTGCCAGGAAGTCGAAGAGGTGCTGGGCGACCGCGCGCCAACCTTTGCGGACATTCCCAAGCTGCGCTGGGTGGACGGGGTCGTCAAGGAATCGCTGCGGCTCTACCCGCCCGCCTACGCGGTCGTGCGGCAGGCGGTGGAGGATTGCGAAATAGGGGGCTTCACGATTCCCGCCGGGGCCACGGTGGCCATGTTCCCCTACACCGTGCACCGCGACCCGCGCTACTTCGAGCGGCCGGAGGAATTCCTGCCCGAGCGCTGGGCCGGCGGCTTCGAAAAAACTCTGCCGCGCTGCGCCTACTTCCCTTTCAGCGTGGGGCCGCGGGTCTGCATCGGCAACACTTTCGCGCTGACCGAGCTGCCGCTGATGGTGGCCATGATCGCGCGCCGCTTCCGGTTTGAGCCCGTCCCCGGCCACCGCGTGCTCCTCAGCCCATCGCTCACCCTGCGCCCGCGCAAGGGCATCAAACTGCGCGTCACCCGGCGCCCTGAAAGGAATAACCTCACACAGGGCGCGCAGAGCATCGCGGAGATCGAGCTCCCCGAAAAGACCAACACGGAGAACCCAGAGCCGCAAAAGACGCCGGCTCTCTGAGCCCTCCGTGCGGACTTGCTCCGTTTCCTCTGTGCAAGAACTTGAAGGCCCGACGTCGCCGCGCGCATCGTAGCGCCGGCCTTCAGGCTGGCAGGGGACCCCGCGAGTGCTGCCCTGAAGGGCAGCGCTACTGACAGGGCAGCGCTGCGCGCCGCCTACGCATTTTCCTTCTTCAACGGAAGTCCGATGAGCACGTAGCCGATGAGGGCGAAGGCGACGAGCGAAGTCCATCCGCCCCAGGCGGGGAGGAAGCTCAGCTCGGCGCCGCCGGTCAGCCAGTGGGTGAACGAGCCACCCTGCGGAAAGACCGCGGCGAGCACGATGCCCATGATGGCTTCGCCGGCGATGAAGCCCGAGGCGAGCAGCGTGCCGCGCTCCTCGTACTTGGCGTTTTCCTCGGCGTTCATCTTCCTCCGCCGGGCGATGGAATCGGCGATCCAGCGGATGGCGCCACCGACGAAAATCGCCGACGTGGTTTCGAGCGGCAGGTACATGCCCACGGCGATGAGCATGGGCGAAGGCGCCTGGATCATCACCAGGGCGATGCCGAAGGCGCAGCCGACGATGAGCAGCCCCCAGGCCATTTGCCCGCCCACGATGCCCTGGGCGAGTTGCGCCATCAGGCCGGCTTGCGGCGCGGGCAGCTCACGCCCGCCGATGCCGCCGCTCGAGCGATAGGCTTCGTCGAGCAAATAGATGGGCACCAGCAGGAAGAACGCCACGGCGGTGACCGCCAGGACTTCGACCACTTCCATCTTCCAGGGCGTGCCGCCCAGCAGGTAGCCGGCCTTCAAATCCTGAATCAGGCTGCCGGAAACGCAGCAGGCGCAGCAGACCACCGAGGCCACGCCCAGCACCGCCGCCACACCTCCCAGGCCCTTCACGCCGATGGCCACCATCAGGATGGCGGCGATGAACAGCGCCGCGAGCGTCAGTCCGGAGACGGGCTGATTCGACGAGCCGACCAGCCCCACCAGGTAGCCGCCCACCGCAGAAAGGAAGAATCCGCTCACCGTCATGATGACCGCAGCGACGATGGCGGCGGTCCAGCTGCCGGCGAAGTGGTAATAGATGAAGGTAATGGGAACGATCAGGAGGGCAGTGGAAGCGATAACCCAGGTGATGGGGATGTCGATGTCCAGGCGGGTGACTACCGCGTCGGCGCCCGCCTTGATCCGCGAGGCCTCAAAGGCGCCGCGCACGGAGCGGAAGATGGACTCACGCATCGAGTAGAGGGTGTAGACAGCGCCCACCAGCATGGCGCCCACGGCGATGGGGCGCACCACGTTGTACCAGACCGTGTAACTGACCACGTCCCACGGGGCGTGGCCGCCCATCGTCGCGCCCAGGCGCGCGGGCAGGTCGGGGTCCACAAACAGAATGAGCGGAATCAAGACCAACCAGGCAATCACGCCGCCCGAGAAGTTGATGGCCGCCAGGCGCGGGCCGATGATATAGCCGATGCCGATCAGCGCCGGGGAAGCGGAAGGCGAGTTGACCGCCACGCCGCCCGTGTAAGACACCGTGCCCACGTGCTGGTCCTGATAGAAGTAGCTGATCACCGACTTGGGAAACCGCCAGAAGTTGCTGACCGAATCCTTGAAGATCTGAATGCCGCGCTCGTCCTTGAAAAACTGCAGCAGTCCGCCCAAACCCAGGGCGCCGAAAACGTACTTGGGCGCGTCAGCGGCGCCCGCCTGGCCGGCCTTGACGATTTCGGCACTGGCGGTGCTTTCCGGAAAGGGCAGGTCGGGCGAATCGACGCACAGCGGCCGGCGCAGAATGATGATGAAGAAAACCCCCAGCAGGCCGCCCGCCAGCAGAATGAAGCTGCCCACCCAGAAGTGGCTCCTCAGGTTGGTCCACAGGCGGTGCCCGCCGACGTGCACCATCATGAAGGCGGGAATGGTGAAGATGGCGCCCGCCACCAGCGCCTCGCCCACCGAAGCAGCGGTGCGGGCCAGGTTCTGCTCCAGCACCCCGCCGCGGAAAAACGGCAGGCGGAAGAGCGCAATGGCAATTACCGCGGCGGGAATGGTGGCGGCCACAGTCTGCCCGGCCTTCATGCCCAGGTAGGCGTTGGCGGCGCCGAAAATTGCCGCCATCACAATGCCTGCCAGCACCGCTTTGAGCGTGAACTCGCGCTCCGTGGATTCCGGGGGAACGTAGGGTTTGAACTCGGGCACAGCCATCCTCCCGTCACGTAGGGGCGGGTTTGGAAACCTGCCCCTACTCAGGATGAACCCGCACGGCTAGCTGCCCAGCAACTCCATATATCTTCCCACCGTCTCGATGCCGCGGTAGAAGTTGGGCAGGTGGAACTTCTCGTTGGGGGCGTGGAGGTTGTCGTCGGGCAGGCCGAAGCCCATCATCACGCTGGGAACCTTCAGGCTCTTCTGGAAGATGCCCACGATGGGAATCGAGCCGCCGGAGCGCATGTAGACGGTCTTCTTCTTGAAGACCTCTTCCAACGCCTGAGCGGCGGCTTCGACGTAGGTGCTTTCGGTCGAAACCACGGAGGCGGGCGCCGAGCTGAGCAGCCGCACCTTGGTAGTGATGCCCTTGGGGGTGAGCTTCTTCACGTAGGCCGTGTAATTCCGGTAGACCTCTTTGGGATTCATCTCCGGAACCAGGCGCATGGAGATTTTGGCGGTGGCCACGGCGGGGATGACGGTCTTGGCGCCCTCGCCGGTGAACCCGCCGCGGATGCCGTGCACTTCCAGCGTCGGGCGCGCCCAGGTGCGCTCCAGCACGGTGAAGCCCTTCTCGCCGGTCAGCGCCGTGCCGCCGATTTCCTTCTTCAGGTACTCCTTCTCTTTGAAGGGCAGGCGCTTCCAAGCGGCCAATTCCTTGGCGCTGGGTTTCTTGACGCGGCGGTAATGGCCGGGGATGCGGATTTTGCCGTCCGCGCCCTTCAGCCCGGTAATGATTTCCGCCAGGGCCTGCATGGGATTGGCGGCGGCGCCGCCGTAAACGCC